>JAGQRJ010000233.1 GCA_020425635.1 Planctomycetota bacterium
ACCTCGTCCTCGAGCCCGCCTTCGCCCACGCGTATCGCGAGGCCTTCGGCGAGGCTCCCGACCTCCGCGCCCAGTAGCCCGCGCTCAACGCGCCTCCCCGAGCAATCTCAAGAAGTCTTCGTCGTCGCGCAGCGCGTCGAAGGCGGCCTCGTTCTTGACCCGATCGAAGGCGCGAAAGCCCAGCTCGAGGGCCCGCTGGAAGTGCTGCAGGGCCCGGGCCCGGAACCCCTCCCGCTGCTCTTCAGCCGCCCCAGCGTCGCGCAGGCGCTGCGCCCAGAGCAGGGCCTGGAGGTAGTGGCTGAGCGCAGAGCCCGGGTCGAGCTCGAGCGCGGCCTGGTAGTCGGCGAGCGCCTTCGCGTAGCCGGCCTGAACCTCCTCGGGGGTCACCCCCTCGTCGGCGTTCGCGCGCTTGAACTCGAGGAATCCGCGGTAGAGCCGGGCCGTCACGTGTCGTGGGTTCAGCGCCAGGCAGCGGTCGAAGTCCTCGATCCCCCGCAGCAAGTCGCCCTCCGTGTACTCCTTGAACTCGACCCTCGCCACGAAGAAGAACCCGCGCAAGAAGATCACGTGCGCCTCGTCGGGGTGGTCGGCGACGATCTTGTCGAGCTCGGTGATCACGCGGTGCAGGTCGACCACGTAGGTGATCTGATAGACCTTGGCGTAGACCTCGTCGGCGAGGCGCGGGTTCAGCTCGAGGGCTCGTGAGAGGTCGACGATCCCTGGCACGAAACTCCCGACCTTGAGGTAGCAGAGGCCGCGCTCGAAGTAGACCGCGCCCTCCTCCGGGGCCAGCGCCTGCGCCACCCCCAGCACCTCGAGCGCCTCCCGGTTGCGCAGCGCGTCCCTCAGGGCCCGCGCCTGCGCGCGCAGCTTCTCCGCGGCCGCTCGCGCGGCCGCGCGGGTCTCTTCCAGGCGGGTGGCGAAGTCTCGCGCCTGCTCGGGCGAGCCGTGATCCCGACACAGATCGCGCAACGCCTCGAGCAGACGCAGCGCGAAGCGCACGTCTTGCGGGCGACCCGCCGGGTAGCGGTCTGGGGTCGCGTCCAGGGCGAGGGTGAGGTCCTCGCGCGCCTGGGCGATCCGAGCGGCGCGCGCCGGCTCCTCGGGCGCGAGCTGCTCGGCCTCCGCCAGCGCGACCTGCGCCCGGCCGAAGTAGGCCTCGACCGCGTCGCTGCCTCCCGTCTCTGGAGAGCCGGCCAGAGAGACCGCGTGCTCGAAGGTCTTGCGCGCCAGACGCAGGTCCGCAGGCCCCGCCCCTGCGAACCTGAGCTGCAGCTCCCCTTGCACGACGTGTCCGCTCACCGAGCGCGGATCGAGCTCCAGCGCGCGGCTCACCGCGGCCTGCGCGAGGCCTCGCTCCGACCAAGCTGCGTAGAGCCGCCCACGGGCGAGCAGCGCCGGCGCGTGCAGCGGGTGCAGCTGCTCGGCGCGGACGAAGGCGCGGCGCGCCCTCTGGTAGCTGGCCCGCTCGCGCCCAGCCCCCGCAGCCTCGGCCCAGCGCAGGCCCGCGCGGTAGGCCCGGCTGGCCGCGCCGTCCCCGCTGATCGCCAGGTTGCGCGCCCGGACGGCGAGCTCGACCCGCCAGGCCTGGGCCGGGCGATTGGGCTCTGCCAGACCCTGCGCGGCCAGCGTGAACGAGTCGTCTGGGGCGAGCCGCGAGGCGACCTCGAAGCAGCTGAGCGCCAGGGCGTTCGCCTCGTCCTTGGCCTGGGGCGCGAAGGTCGCGGCGACCCCGAGCGCCGCGTTCGCGAAGGCGCGCGTGCCGTCTGCCCACCCGTCGTTCAGGCACAGCCTGGCGAGCGCCTTGGCGTCGTCGTAGAGCCCCGCGCGGAGCGCGAAGCACAGC
>JAGQRJ010000234.1 GCA_020425635.1 Planctomycetota bacterium
AGAGATCGGAGCCCCGTGGGTTGGCTGCTGCTCCTGGCCTCGTCCGGCTGGACGGACTGGCTGGTCGAAAAGATCGCGGAATACAGCTACGCGGGGGTGTTCTTCTTCCTCGTGGCCTGCGGCCTCGGTTTTCCCTGTCCGGAAGAGGTCGCGCTGATCGGCGGCGGCTACGCGATCTACCTCAACAAGGGCGGGCCCGAGGGCGTGGCGCTCATGATCGCCGTGGCCATGTTCGGCGTGCTCTGCGGCGACTCGGTGCTCTACTTCATTGGCATGAAGGTCGGGAATCACCCGGAGAAGCTGCCCTTCGTCGGCCACCACCTGACCCCCAAGCGCATGAAGAAGGCGCGGCTCATGTTCGCCAAGCACGGCGCCAAGGCCGTGTTCTTCGGGCGCTTCCTGTTCGGGATCCGGGCGGTGACCTTCTTCGTCGCCGGGAGCATGCGCGTGCCCTGGGGCAAGTTCCTGCTCATGGACGGCCTGGCCGGCATGGTCAGCGTGCCGATCAGCGTGTTCCTCGCCTGGTATTACGGCGCCCGCCTCGAGGAGGCCTGGGCCTGGGTGCGCTCGATCAACAACGTGACCCTGATCGTGGTCCTCGTGGCCATGGCGATCGTGGGCTTCTTCGTGTGGAAGCGCTGGGGCGAGCTCACCAAGCGCTTCGACGAGAGCGGCGAGCTCCCGGCCCTCGCCCCCGGGCCCGTGGCCGCGCCCGACGCCGCCGTGGGGGACGAGAAGCCGCCCGCCGACCCGGTCGCCTAGCCCCTTCGTGTCGCCGCCCTCCCGCGGCTACACTGACGGGGGAGGATCCGTGCCCACCCTCTACACCCGCACCGGAGGCAGCCGCGAGGGCTCGGGGTTCCCCCGCACCCGCTGGTCCCTCGTGGCGCGGGTGCTGGAGCCGGGCAGCCGCGCGGGGTCGCGCACGCGAGACGACGCGCTGACCGAGCTCGTCTCGAGCTACTGGCGCCCGGTCTACCGCACCCTGCGCGTGCGCTACCGCCGGGCGCGGGAGGAGGCCGAGGACCTGACCCAGGCCTACTTCCTCAGCCTGATCGAAGACCGCACCCTCGAGCGCTTCGTCGCCGACCCCCGGGCCGGGCGCTTCCGCAGCCTGCTGCGGAGCCTGCTCGAGACCTTCGTGCGCGACGCCGACCGCTACGCCCGCCGCCAGAAGCGCGGCGGCGATCGGCCCCACGTGCCCCTCGACCCGACCACGGTCGAGGCGATCGAGGCCCGGATCAAGCGCGAGCCCGAGGAGGACCCCTTCGACCGCGAGTGGCGCAGCCTGGTGATCGACCAGGCCCTCGCCGACCTGGCCAACGAGGCCCGCGGCGAGCTCGCCCAGCGCCGCCTGCAGGTGTTCCTCGCCTACGAGGTCGAGCCCGCCGGCGAGGAGCGCCCGACCTACGCCGAGCTCGCGCGCCAGCTCGGGGTCAAGCCCCACGACGTGAAGAACGACCTCGTGGCCACCCGCCGGCGCTTCGCGGAGCTGATCCTCGACCGGATCCGCGAGGAGACCCGCGACGAGGCCGAGGCCCGCGACGAGCTGCGCAACCTGTTCGGCGGGGCGCCGCCGCGGTGATCGACCCGCAGGCCTACGCGCGCCTGGCGGAGCTGGCCTGGGTCCACGCGCCCCCCGAGGACGAGGCCCCCGACGAGAACCGCGTGGGGCGCTACCAGCTGGTCGAGCGCCTGGGCTCGGGCGCGGCCGGGGTCGTGTTCCACGCGGTCGACCCCGAGGGGCACTCGGTGGCGATCAAGATCCTCCGCCGGCGGCGCGGGACGCGCTACCTGCGCGAGGTCGAGCTGCTCGAGCGCACCGCCCAGCGGCCCGGGGTGGTGGCGCTGCTCGACGCGGGGCGCTGCAGCCAGGGCCCCTACCTCGTGCTCGAGCTCGCCGAGGGGGGCTCGCTGCGCAGCGTGCTCAGCCGGCGCGGTCAGCTCCCCTGGCGCGAGGCGGTCGAGCTCGTGGCCGAGGTCTCGCGCAGCCTGGGCGCGCTCCACGCCGAGGGGATCATTCACCGCGACCTCAAGCCCGAGAACATTCTGCTCCAGGGCGACGGGCACCCGCTGCTCAGCGACTTCGGGCTGGCCAAGGACCTCGGCGACGAAGACGGCGAGCTGACCGCGGCCGGCTTCGCCCTGGGCACGATCGGCTACATGGCGCCGGAGCTGCTCGACGGGCGCCGCGACCAGCTCGGCCCCTGGACCGACGTGTTCGCGCTGGGCGCGGTGCTCTACGAGCTCGTGCGCGGGCGCCCGCCCTTCGCGGGCAACACGCTCAACGAGGCCGCGCGCTCGATCCGCGCGGGGCAGGTGCAGGGCCTGGCCGACGTGGACCCCAGCCTCGACGCGATCGTGCGCACGTGCTTAGCTACGGATCCCACCGCGCGTTTCCCCTCGGCGCGGGAGCTCGAGGCCGCGCTGAGCGCGCTCCTGAGCCCCCCCGAAGACGACGCCCCGCCCGAGCCCCCCGCAGAGAGCCCCGCGTGAACGAGCCCGCCCCGCCCCCCGCCGCCCGCGCCTCCAACAGCTGCCTGCGCTGCGGCCTGTTGCTCGGCTTGGTGACCGGCGTGTGCCTGGGCAGCGCGCTCTTCCTGCGCGCGCGCTCGGAGGACCCGGGCTACGTGCGCGGCGTGCTCACGGAGCTGCTCGACGCCGAGGTCCCCGCGGGCTACAAGCCCGGGCGCGCCTTCCCGCTCCCCCTGCGCAACCAGCAGTTCGTGACCCTCGTGCGCGAGGGGATCGACACCCGCGAGGCGGGCCCCGGCGACCTGGGCTTCGTGATCAACGTCAACGCGATCCCGCAGGGGCTGACCCCCGAGGCCTTCATGGAGAAGCTCGAGGGCTGGCTCGCCGCGGACACGGCGCGCAAGCTGAAGATCACCACCCGCCAGCCGATCCGCTTCGCCGTGCGCGGGGCCGAGGTCGAGGGCGTCGAGCTCTCGGGGGTGCTCGAGACCACCAACGCCCCGCTGCGCATGGTGTGGGTGCCCCTGCTGCAGCACCCAGCCGACCCGGAGGCCGGCTGGGTGCTGGTGAGCTGCATGGGCACCCCCGAGCGCTTCGACGAGGTCGCCATGCGCAGCTTCCTCGCGAGCGTGAAGTAGCCGCGCGCTACTCGCCCTGGGCGGAGAGCCCGCCCAGCCCGAGCAGGACCTGCGCGTCGTCGCCCGCGAGGACGCGGGGCAGCACCCCGTCCCAGCGCCGGATCGTGTCGAGCTTGAGCACCTCGGGGAACTCGCGCAGCGCGCCCGCCCGCAGGCGGATCGCGTCGGCCTCGGCCTGGGCCTGGATCCGCACCGACTCCGCCTCGCCGCGGGCGGTGGCGATCTTCTTCTCGGCCTCGGCCTTGGCCTGGCGCACCTCGTTCTCCGCCTGCAGCGCGCGCTCGTTGGCCTCGACCTTGGCCTCGATCGCGCGGGCGAAGGTGTCGGAGAACTGGAAGTCGGTGATCGCGAACTCGTCGACCACGAACCCGCCCTGCACCAGGTGGTCGAGCTTGGCCTGGAAGGTCTGGCGCATTTCCTGGCTCACGAGGGCGCGCTTGGCGATCAGGTCCTGGGCGTTGTATTTGGCGGTCACGGCCTTGATCGACTCCTGCAGCTGCGGCTGGAGCGCCGTGCTCTCGTGCACGCCCTTGCCGAGGCCGATCTCCTGGCGGATCAGGGTGACCTTGGTCGGCTCGAGCCGGTAGTTGACCGCGCAGCTGGTCTGCACCGTCTGCAGGTCCTTGCTCGAGGCCTGCATGTCGGGCGCGGAGAACTTCTGGATCTGGACGCTCATGAGGTCGACCTGGTCGAGGACCGGGAGTTTGAGGTGCAGCCCCTCGTCAAAGGACTCCCCGGTGACGTGCCCCAGGCGAATCACCACCCCGCGGTGCCCCGGCGGGACCTTGCGAAAGCTGCCCCACCCCAGGCAGCCCAGCAGCAGGAAGCCCGCGAGCGCGGCCTTCTTCCTCGGGCTCCACCCCGGGCGAGGGGCCCGGAGACGCCCTGCCGCTGCGGCCGCCCGCTCGGCGGCCTCGTTGAAGCGTGAAGTCGATCGTGGCTTGCGCTCGTCTCTCATGGCCGTCCTCCGTCCTCTGCGTCACCTCCCCAGTGCTGCCTTCGAAGGTAGAGGACGTGGGCCGTTCCGTCAATGGCTTTTGTTTTTTGACGCAGGAATCGGCGCCGATCTGCCATGAGCCGCGTCTTGCGCCAGAGTTCCAGGACGGACGGCCGTCCATTGACGGCTGCCGACTGGGCTACGCGGGACCGCACGGTCTGGCTGCGGGCGGGGCCGAACCCGGGCGTGGAGACGTCTCGCGGCGGAGTGCGCGGCGCATGCCGCTCGCGGTTCAAGACGCTCTAACCAGTGGTATACTCCCGCCCCACCAGCGAGAGCAGCCCCATGACCACCGTGTTCGTCCCCAAAGAGGTCCACGCCGGAGAGACCCGGGTCGCCGCCACCCCCGAGACCGTCAAGCGCATGATCAAGCGCGGGATCAAGGTCACGGTCGAGCGCGGCGCCGGCGTGGCGAGCGATATCATCGACGCCGCCTTCGAGCAGGCGGGCGCGACCCTCGTCGACGGCAGCGCCGACGACTGGAGCGGCGCGGACCTCGTGCTCAAGGTCCTCCCCCCCGAGCAGCACCCCACCCTCGACAAGCACGAGGTCGAGCTGCTCAAGGAGGGCGCGTTCCTGATCTCCTTCGTGTTCTCGGTCACCGACCCCGAGCTGGCGCAGAAGCTGCAGCAGCAGGGCGTGAGCGCGATCGCCATGGAGGCCGTGCCCCGGATCTCGCGCGCGCAGAAAATGGACGCGCTCAGCTCGCAGGCCAACCTCGCCGGCTACAAGGCCGTGCTCCTCGGCGCCAACGCCATGGGCAAGATCATGCCCATGATGGTGACCGCGGCGGGCACCCTGAAGCCCGCCAAGACCGTGATCATGGGGGCCGGCGTCGCGGGCCTGCAAGCGATCGCGACCGCCAAGCGCCTCGGCGCCGTGGTGTGGGCCACCGACATTCGCCCCGCGGTCAAGGAGCAGGTCGAGAGCCTCGGCGGCAAGTTCATCGACGTGCCCGGCGTGGGCGGCGGCGAAGACGCCGGCGGCTACGCCAAGGCGCTGACCCCCGAGCAGCTCAAGGAGCAGCAGAAGCTGGTCCGCGAGCACCTGGTCGACAGCGACCTGGTGGTCACGACCGCCCTCGTCCCGGGCCGCAAGGCCCCGACCCTGATCCCAGCCGACGTGGTCAAGGACATGAAGCCCGGCGCGGTGATCGTCGACCTCGCGGTGGCCCAGGGCGGCAACTGCGAGCTCTCGGAGCCCGGCAAGACCGTCGAGGTCAACGGGGTCAAGATCCTGGGCGAGGTCAACATGCCGGGCCTGCTCGCCGCCGACGCGAGCGCGGTCTACGCGCGCAACGTGCTCGCCCTCGTCACCGACATGACCGACAAGGAGTCGGGCGAGATCAAGCTCAACCTCGAAGACGAGGTTTACGACAAGGCGCTGATCACCCACGAGAAGGCCGTGCGCCACGGCCCCACCCAAGAAGCGATCGAGAAGCTGACGGCCTCGGCCTCGTAGCTCCCCGCTCCTCGATCGACCCCCGTTCACCGCGGCCCACGGCCGCTCCGCTAACCAGGACGCACAGACAATGATCTTCTTGCTGTTGACCGTCTTCGCGCTGGCGATCTTCCTCGGCTTCGAGCTGATCACGAAGGTCCCGCCGACGCTCCACACCCCGCTCATGTCGGGCGCGAACGCGATCAGCGGGATCACGATCGTGGGCGCGATCACCTGCGCCTACGCCGAGGTCTCGCCGGTCGCCGCCAACGTGCTCGGCGCCGCGGCGGTGTTCTTCGCCATGATCAACGTCGTCGGCGGCTTCATGGTCACCGACCGCATGCTCGGCATGTTCAAGAAGAAGAAGGCCTAAGCATGACCCTCGAGCACGGGATTGAGGCCGCGTTCCTCCTCGCGATCTTCCTCTTCATTTTCGGGATCAAGGCCCTCGGCAAGGTGCGCACCGCCCGCAGCGGCAACACCTACGCCTGGCTAGCGATGCTGATCGCGATCGTCGCGGCCCTCGCCAGCGCGAACAGCTTCGTCGTCAACTGGTACTGGATCGGCGCGGCCGGCGTGGCCGGCGCGGTGGTGGGCGTGGTCGCGGCCACCCGCGTGGCCATGACCGCCATGCCCGAAATGGTCGCGCTGTTCAACGGCTCGGGCGGGATCGCCTCGCTGCTGGTGGCCCTCGCGGCCCTCTGGGGCTGGAACGGCTCGGGCCTGGCGCACGACAAGGCGACGCTCAACGACGCGATCCTCCAGCCGCAGCACGTGGCCGAGGTGCTCAAGGAGCTCCCCGAGGGCCTGACCGATCACGGCGCCGCCCCCGAGCGGATCGACCCCGCGCGGATCGACGCCGCGATCGCCGTGGTCGAGGGCAAGCTGCCCCAGATCCGCGACTCCAAGGGCCCCTCGACCTCCCTCGGCCTGGTGCTCTCGATCCTGATCGGCGGGATCACGCTCTCGGGCAGCTTCGTGGCCTACGGCAAGCTGAGCGAGAAGATCAGCGGCAACGCGATCGTGTTCCCTGGCCAGCACGCGCTCAACGGGCTCTTGCTGCTCGCCGCGGCGGTGCTCTGCGGCTGGATGGCCTTCGGCGCGACCGCGGCCCCCATGGGCCCGCTGAGCTACCTCGAGTGGCTGGCGGTGATCCTGACCGTGCTCTCGCTGGTGCTCGGGGTGACCCTCGTGATCCCGATCGGCGGCGCCGACATGCCCGTGGTGATCTCGCTCTTGAACTCCTACTCGGGGCTCGCGGCGAGCATGACCGGCTTCGTGCTGCAGAACACCTTGCTGATCGTCTCCGGCGCCATGGTCGGCGCGGCGGGCCTGATCCTGACCGCGATCATGTGCAAGGCCATGAACCGCTCGCTCTTGAGCGTGCTCATGGGCGGCTTCGGCGCGACCTCCGGCGGCGACGGCCCCAGCGAGGACGCCCGCGACTACAAGAACATCAAGAAGACCACCTCCGAAGAGCTGGCCATGATGCTCGACGGGATCAGCAGCGTGGTCTTCGTCCCGGGCTACGGCCTCGCCGTCGCCCAGGCGCAGCACGTGGTCCGCGAGCTCTCGGACCTCCTCGCGAGCCGGGATATCCAGGTGACCTACGCGATCCACCCGGTCGCCGGGCGCATGCCGGGTCACATGAACGTGCTGCTCGCCGAGGCCAACGTGCCCTACGAGCAGCTGATCGAAATGGACCAGATCAACCCGCAGTTCAAGACCACCGACCTCTCGATCATTCTCGGCGCCAACGACGTGGTGAACCCGGCCGCCCTCGACGAGCCCGAGTCGCCGCTGGCGGGCATGCCGATCCTGAACGTGCACGAGTCGGCCAACGTGGTCGTGATCAAGCGCAGCCTCTCGCCCGGCTACGCCGGGGTGAAGAACAAGCTCTTCGAGCGCGACAACACGCTCATGCTCTTCGGCGACGCCAAGGGCGCCCTGCAGGAGTGCCTGGACGAGCTCAAGGCGAACTGAAGGGCGCGAAGCGCCCTTCAGTTGCTTGTTTCCAGGGGGGCTCGTCCCGAGCCCCCCTCGCTCTCGCAGCTAAGCTGCGAGAGCTCACCCCCAAGGGGCCGCGGGCGCAGGCGTCTGTGGAAACCTCCCCCTGCCGTGGTGCCGCGGGCGAAGGCGAGCTTCGCCCCTACGGCTGGGGTGCCTGCTGGCGCGCGGGCGGAGGCGAGCTTCGCCTTTGCGGCTGGGTTGCCTGCTGGCGCGCGGGCGGCCGCGGGCGAAGACGAGCTTCGCCCCTACGGCTGGGGTGCCTGCTGGCGCGCGGGCGGAGGCGGGCGAAGACGAGCTTCGCCCCTACGGCTGGGGTGCCTGCTGGCGCGCGGGCGAAGGCGAGCTTCGCCCCTGCGGCTGGGGTGCCTGCTGGCGCGCGGGCGGAGGCGAGCTTCGCCCCTGCGGCTGGGTTGCCTGCTGGCGCGCGGGCGGAGGCGAGCTTCGCCCCTGACTGGGGTGGCTGCTGGCGCGCGGGCGGAGGCGAGCTTCGCCCCTTACGGCTCGCGGAACACGCGCCTTCTTGGAGCCCCGCGGCTCCAAGCCGAAGGGGCGGAGCTTGCCTCCGCCCAGCCTGAGTTCGGGACCTTGGCGGCTAGCCCGCAAACTCACCCCTTCGTGGTGAGCTTTGCGGGCTAGGACGGGAGCGGGATCCGCGGGCCGTTGGCGAAGGCGACCCCGTCGGCGGTGAAGCTCACCCCCGTCACTCGGCCCACGTCGCGAGGGGAGGGCAGCCGACCGGCGGGGACGACGGTGCCGCCGCTGGCCCGAGCCAGCGCCGCCAACTGCTCGGGCCGCGCGCGCAGCACCAGGCCGGGGAAGATCCCCTGCCCGCAGTTCACGCGGAACACCGCGAGGATCTCGTCGCTGACCTCGCCCACGGCGAGCACCAGCGCGGTCCCCGAGTCGCTCTGAGACAGCACCTGGAGCAGGGGCACGAGCGACATGAAGTCCTGGGCCGACTGCATGCAGAGCACAAGGGAGTGCTTCAGCTCGAGCCCCTCGGGGTCGTGCAGCGAGAGCCCTCGCGCACCGAAGACGGCCTCCGACTGGGCGAAGCGCGCTGAGATCGCGGCGCGCAAGGCCCGGGGATCCCGCGGGCGGCGGTCGGGCACGCGCAGTCGGCTCGGTCGGTCGGCGCTGGGCCAGCTCAGCAGGGCGAGCAAGCAGGCGACCAGCGCATAACCAACCGCGACCGCCAGGACCAGCGGCCGCATGCCGTGAGGCAAGGTGGAGTCCATGAAGAACCCAAACCCGACCGCTCCCACCGCCGAAAGGAGCAACAGCGACGCGTGGCCCTGGTCGTATGGGCCGACGCGATCGCCCCACACCTGACCCCCAGGCTGCGAGGCCGCGCCCTGCGCCTGCAGGCCGCCTTCGAGGCCGGTCGCGGCGGCGCCGCAGGCGGAGCAGCGTGAGCCCCCCTCGGTCCAGCACGCCTGGTGGTGCCACGCCCGGCACTGGTTGCAGGCGAGCTGGGGCTCCTCGCCACAGACCGCCTCGTGGCAGTACGGGCAGCGCGGGTCTTCACGGAGGATCCGCAAGCCCAGGGGTCGCTCGGGGTGCGGGCGTGGTTGCTCCACTCAACTCCTCACGCCTGGAGTGTGCCACACGCCGCAGACCCTGGCCAACGCCCTGCCTGGGGTTAGCTGGCGCCGTAGGGCAGGCGCACGACCTGGCGGTCGGTCACGACGTCGACGCCCTGGCGGTCGACGCGGAGGCGGGCCCGGCCGACGTCGCGGCAGCGCGGGGCCCGGCCGCGGCGGACGACGCGCGCGCCGCAGGCGCGCGCGACCTCGCGCAGCTGGTCGCCCTCGGCGTGGATCACGAGGCCCGCGAAGGCTCCCTGCGCGGCGTTGGCCGCGAAGGTGCTCAAGACCTCGTCGCTGACCTCGTCGACCACGAGCACGACGGGCGGCGCGAGGCGGTCGTTGCTGAGCGGCGAGAGGATCGAGAGCAGCTGCCGCACGCCCTCGACGCGCTCCGCGCACACGACGATCGCCTCGGAGAGGTCCAGCCACTCCGGCTCGCTCAGCGAGAGCCCGGTCTCGTAGAAGTGCTCGGGCGACTGCGCGAAGCGGCGCGCGAGCTCGGCGCGCGTGGCGGGGGTGCGCACGCCCTGCTCCCCGCGGAGCCCCAGGTAGGCGGGGTCGTCGGGGTCGCAGCTGCGCAACCAGAGGGCCACGGCCGCCGACCACACCGAGCCGGCGGCGAGGAGCATGGAGCCGAAGATCCCGGGGGAGAACGGCTCGCCCGGGAGCAGCAGCTCGTGCACCAGGTTTTGCCCGAGCCCGACGATCACGAGCAGGGCGACCGCGAGCCCCCAGATCCAGTTGGGCAGGCCGCGGAGCCACGCGGGCATGCTCGGCCACCCCAGGCCCAAGCTCGGCCAGGTGTTCCGCCGCAGGCGCGGCCGGCCGCGGCCGCGGGGGGGGAGCGCCGGCTGGACCCCGGAGCTGGGCAGGTAGAGCCCGGTCGCCTCGCTGCCGCACGCCGAGCAGCGCGCCCCGGCCTCGGTCCAGCAGTCCTGGTGGTGCCACGCCCGGCACGCGTTGCACGCGAGCTGCTCGCGCTCGCCGGGGGTGACCGCGTCGTGGCAAAAGGGGCAGCGGGGATCGCGCAGGCGGATCTGAGGCTTGCGCTGCGCCCGCACCACCGGCCCGGCAGAGCCC
>JAGQRJ010000235.1 GCA_020425635.1 Planctomycetota bacterium
CGACCCCGACTTCCTCGCGCCCTTGCGCACCGCCGAGTCGTCCACGCCCTTGCGCGACCCGGACTTCTTGGCGCCCTTGCGCACCGCCGAGTCGTCCACGCCCTTGCGCGAGCCCGACTTCTTGGCGCCCTTGCGCACCGCCGAGTCGTCCACGCCCTTGCGCGAGCCCGAGCTCCGCGCGCCCTTGCGCGACCCCGACGCCTTCGCGCTCTTCCGCGAACCGGAGTCGTTGACGCCCTTGCGCGAGCCCGAGCTCCGCGCGCCCTTGCGCCGGGTGGCGCGCTCGTCGCTCACGCGGCGCCTCCGGCGGGGGGCTCCGCGGGAGCTTCGTCGGGGAGCAGGAGCTCTTCGGGCTGCCGCACCCGCGCGGCCCCGATCAGCCCGGCGCCGAGGAAGATCAAGAGGATCAGCGCCGTGGCGCACACCACGCTCTCCCAGTCACGGGGCTCGCGCTTCGCCTGCAGCAGGTAGGAGGCGACCGGGAAGCCGATCTCGTCGTCGAGCCGGCGCTGGACCACCGTCGGGGTCCACTCGAGCACCCCCTCGTGGACCACGTCGGCGCGCACGCGCTCGTGGACCAGCTCCACGTAGGCTTGGCGATCGGCGATGAACGCGTTCGCCTCTTGTTGCCGGGCCGGCTCGCTGTTTCGCCCTGGGGGCAGCGCGTTCCAGCTCACCAGGCGCTCGTCTTGCACGAGCACGGCGCGCTCGGGGAGCGGCAGACCCAGGGCCTCCCCCGAGTCGAGCTTGGCCATGCGCTCGGTGATCTCGAGCAGCGCGGTCTGCAGGTCGACGCCCGAGTGGACGGCCGCGGTCCCGTCGTCTGCGCGGTCGCCGGCGCGCACGCGCTCGGCGTAGCGCAGGGTGTCGAGCCACCAGCGCCCGGCGTGGCTCTCGGCGTCGAGCAGGATCGGCACCGGCGGCAACACCGCCCCCTGCCTGCGCAAGAGGGCGCCGTCGACGGTCACCTCGACCCCGGTCAGGGTGACCCAGCGGATCATGCGCGCCGTCGCCTCGTGGGTCACGTCCTCGATCGCGATCGTGTGCGGACGCCGATTGCTCAGGCGCACCAGGGCCGGCTTGAGGGTCCACCACACCGCGCCCACGCACAGGATCCAGAGCCAGAACGTGCCCTGCGCGCCGAGCAGCCGATACAGGAACGAGTACCACGGCAGGCGCGTGTGCGCCGGCGCGGGCCCCGCGTCCTCGAGCGTTCCTGCGTCCCCAGCCACCCGGGCTGAGGCCCTACAGCTCTTCGAGGCCGGGCAGCGGATCGACCGACACCACCCCGCTGCGCTTCAGGGCGTGGACCCGCGTCTCCAGCAGCGTGCGCAGGCGGTAGAACTCGACCGGCCAGGCGAACTTCTCGAGCATTTCGATCTTCTCGTCGGCGCTCGAGGTGTTGAGCTGCCGCCAGTAGTCGAGGGGCACGCTGGCCCCCGCGCCCGAGTAGTCGCCGAGGAGCATGTTCGCGCGCCCGCCGCCCTTGCTCGTCTTGCGACCGTCGGGAGAGGTCACGAAGAACACCTCGTGGAACAGGTCGGGGAGCACGATCTCGGTGTCCTGACTCGAGCGCCCCGAGGCGTCGAGGTCGACCGAGACGATCTGGCCCTCGACCCGCTCGAAGACCAGCCCGAACACGATCGTGGTCTTGAACGGCCCGACCTTCAACAGCTGGTTCGCGACGAAGGGCACGATCCCCGTGTCGCCGATCACGCCCAGCCCGACCACCGCGATCGAGGAGTCGAACTCCTCCACGTGGGAGAGCGCCTGGCCCAGCTTCTTGGTCCAGGTGAGCGGGTGCTTGATCGACTTGAGCTTGTGCAGAATGTCGTGCCCGCGCTCGCCGAGCACGAGGTCGAGGTACTCCAGGGCCGCCCGGGTCGAGTCGCTGTAGCCCTCGGGGGCCACGCCGATCAGGTCGGTCTCGATCCCGGCCTGGGCGATCACCGCCAGGCGGAAGCCCTCCTCGTGCCCGCGCAAGTCCAGCCCCAGGTTGAGCAGGATGTGCAGCATGATCGAGGTCGTGGCCTGGGCGTTCTCGTAGCGGATCCCCTTGGCGTTGGGCAGGTCCTCGAGGTCGCTCTCGCCCTTGCGGTGGTGATCGAAGAACAGCATGGGCTTTTCGCGGAGCTGCTCGGAGCGCTTCAAGAGCTGCTGGAAGTCGAGCATGATCTCGGGGCAGGTGGCGTCGAGGACCATGATCAAGGGCGCCTTGTGGGCGATCTCCGAGAGGTTCTCCGTGATCTCGCAGCGCCGCAGCACGCCGTTGGGCATGAAGTTCTTCGACAGCGTGCGGTTCATGAGGAAGCTCATGCGCTTGGAGTAGTAGCACGCGTAGCGCTTGCCGAACTTCTCGCGCAGGATGTACCACAGGAGCGCGTTGGCCCCCATGGTGTCGGGGTCCACGCGGTCGTGGGCCCAGCCGATCAGCTCTTCGCCGTCGATCTCCTCCACCGTGCGCGTGAGCAGCTCGGTGGCGTCTTCGAAGAAGCGCGTGGCGACCGGCACGATCGCCGGCGCCTCGTCGGAGAAGTCCTTGTCCTCGTCGAGGCCCCCCTCCTCGGACACGGGGGGGTTCTCGGTGCTCACCTTGCGCGGGAGCCGGCTGGTGCCGGGGCTAGGGGACTCATTGGGGAGATCCTCTCCCTCTGCAGGCTCGTGGACCACCCGCGTGAGCGGAGTGACGCCGGAGGAACCCTGGGTCCGGGTGGCCGGGACGGAGGACGTGGGCTTGTCCTGGGGGGCATTCATCGTGTCGAGGATACCACTTGAGCCGGCCAGCCGCCCCCGGTTTGCAGGGAGCGCCGAGGTTTACGCCTCGCGCGCCCCCTCCAGTGAAACGAAGCCGACGGGCAGCGCAGGCCCCCGCGGACGACCGCCGCGGCACTTAGAGAAGTGTTTGGGTCACAAACGCTTACGGCACACGCCATGCGGTGCAGCGAGACGGACGGGGACGCTGCGGACTCGGACCCGCGGCGACGGCGAGTTTGCAGTGTCGTGACGTGGGTTGCGAGGGATTCCGATACGGTGGCGCCTCAGTGGCTGTAACCAGGCGGAGACAGGGCATGAAACGGTTGACGTGGGGTTTCGTAGGCGCGATCGCCTTGAGCGGTGCCTGGCTCGCCACCCGAGCCGAGGCCGACGTCATTCACCTCGCCGAAGGCGGCAAGCTCAAGGGGGACATCCTCCGCGAAGACGCCAAGGAGGTCGTGATCCGCACGGCCACCGGCGAGCGCACGATCTCGCGCTTCGAGATCATGAAGATCGTGCGCGAGCAGAGCGCGCAAGACACGCTCCGCGCCCGGCTCAAGACCCTCAAGGGCTCGCGCGACCCCGACGCCTTCTACGACCTCGGCCAGTGGGCCGAGAAGCAAGGCCTACCCAAGGGCGCCCGGCACTGCTACGAAGAAGCGATCAAGGTCGACGCCTACCACCGCGGCGCCCACGAAGCCCTCGGCCACCGCTATTACCAGGGCCGCTGGTACAACGACGAAGACTACCAACGCGCCGCCAACGGCCTCGTCGAGTGGAAGGGGCAGTGGGTCACCCCCCAGGAGCGCGAGCTCTACGAGCAAGGCTTCGTCAAGGACTCGAGCGGCCTGTGGGTCCGCCCCGGCGAGATCGACCGCCGCGAGCCCGTGGCGAGCGTCCCGGCCAGCGCCCGCAAGCCCAAGCGCTCGGAGCCCAAGGCCGAGCCCGAGCCCGAGCCCGAGCCCGAGCCCAAGGCGCGCCCGCGCCGCCCGCAGCCCGAGCCCAAGGCCGGCGAGGGCGACAACCAGGAAGACCGCGAGTGGTACCAGGACAACTTCAAGACCGGCGAGTTCGCCTCGGCGCCTGAGATCGAGTCGCGCTTCTACAAGATCAAGACCAACGTTCGCCCTGAGTACGCCAAGCGCTACGGCGAAATGATGGACCAGTACTACAAGCGCTTCGTGAAGGTCTTCAAGGACTACCTCCCCAACGGCGACCTGGCCAAGAGCACGATCTGGGTCTACTCCAGCCAGCAGGAGTTCCAGGCCGCGACCGGCATGGGCATGGGCGTGGGCGGCTTCTACAACACGGGCAACAAGCGCGTCACCGGCTACCACGGGCTGTTCGGCCAAAACGGCACGACCCGCACGGTGCTCGCCCACGAGGGCACCCACCAGTTCGAGGACATCGTGCTCCAGGGCTCCTTCGGCAACTGCCCGATCTGGATCCTCGAGGGCCTCGCGGTGTTCTTCGAGTCGGCCTACTACGACGGCGACGACATCGTGATCGGCCTCGTGCCCCGCGACCGCCTCGCCTCACTCAAGCGCGGCCTGCAAGACGGCACCCTGATCCCGCTCTCCGACCTGATCCGCACCCCCCAGCCGCAGTTCACCGCGTATCACTACGCCCACGCCTGGTCGCTGATCTACATGGTCCTCTACTACGGCAAGAACAAGACGATCCGCAAGCGCTGCCAGACCTGGTTCAGCAGCCTCATGATGGACTCGCGCAAGGGCCCGGTGACCGCCGAAATGGTCGAAGAGCGCTGCGGCGGCGCCGACAAGTTCCTCGAGCTCGAGGAGAAGTGGATGGACTGGCTCGAAGACCTGCCCTACGACTACGACCCCACCAAGTAGGCGGGCCGGGCGCCGTCAGCGCACCATGGGCGCCATGGGCGCGAGCGGTCGCTGGGGCGGATCGTCGCCCTCGCCCACGAGGGTGTGAGGCGGGATCGTCCCCCGCAAGGAGACCACCGAGTAGACCCGGGAGAACTTGCCCACGATCGTGCCCGGGGCCGTGACCGAGTTGCAGCCGATCTGGACCTCGTCGCCCACGATCGCGCCGAACTTGAGCAGCCCGCTCTCGACCTTCTCGCCGCCCGGGGTGCGCACCTTCACGTTCCCAGGGAACACGCGGAAGTTCGCGAGCTTCGTCCCGGCGCCGAGGTTGACCCCGTGCCCCAGGATCGAGTCGCCGACGTAGGCGAAGTGCCCGGCGCTCGCGAGGTTCATGAACACGGACATTTTGGTCTCGGTGGCGTGCCCAATGATCGCCCCCCGCCCCGCGAGCACGTGCCCGCGCACGTAGGCGCCGTGGCGGACCACGGTCTCGGGCCCGAGGATCACGGGCCCCCGCACGTAAGCCCCCGCCTCGATCTTGGCGCCCTCGGCCAGGTAGACCGGCCCGAACACGTGCGCGCCCTCCTCGACCTCGCCCAGGAGCGCGTGCTCGACGTGGGCCTCGATATAGCGCTCGAGGCGCTCGCCGAGCGCGTCCCACGCGGTGGCGGCGCCCGCGAACAGGTCGCGGTGCTCGAAGGCGTCGAGGTCGAACAGGGCGTCGGGGCGAGCAAAGGCGAGGTCGGTCATGCCCCAAACCTACCGCACTCAGCGCGCACACGCCTCGCCCCCGCCCCCGCCCCCGGACTCGGCCTCGGACTCTCGGTCTCGGCCTCGGCCTCGGCCTCGGCCTCGGACTCGGACTCGGACTCGGCCTCGGCGTCGGCGTCGGCGTCGGCGTCGGCCTCGGACTCGGACTCGGACTCGGACTCGGACTCGGACTCGGACTCGGTCTCGGACTCGGACTCGGCGTCGGCGTCGGTGTCGGTGCCCGGAAGAAGGCGACGCGGGTGAGCGTGACGGCGGGCGGAGGCAAGCTCCGCCCCTACGGCTTGGTGGCCTGAGGTTTTTAGGATCGGCGTCGGCGTCGGCCTCGGCCTCGGACTCGGCGTCGGCCTCGGACTCG
>JAGQRJ010000236.1 GCA_020425635.1 Planctomycetota bacterium
TCGGGGTCCGGGCCGAGACAAGCTCGGCCCCTACGGTGCGTGTCGAACGCCTCGGTGGCGGTGTCGGAGTCGGAGTCGGAGTCGGTGTCGGCCTCGGAGTCGGAGTCGGAGTCGGAGTCGGAGTCGGAGTCGGAGTCGGAGTCGGAGTCGGAGTCGGAGTCGGTGGCGGCGTCGGTGTCGGCGTCGGTGTCGGTGTCGGTGTCGGTCTCGGCCTCGGCCTCGGCGAGTCGGACGCCCCCCTTACTCTGGCGTGGGCGGGAGGTAGGCTAGGGGCGGGGGGGTAACCCATGACCGACTACGGCACCCGCGTCTACGACGGAATCCTGGACATGCTCTCGAGCGCGGAGAACCCGACGCCGCTGTTGCGGCTGCGGCGGGTCGTGCCGCACACCCAGGCCAAGGTCTACGCCAAGCTCGAGTGGTACAACCCCTTCGGCTCGATCAAGGACCGCGTCGCGGCCAACATGGTCCGGGACGCGAGCGAGAAGGGGCTGCTCCACGACGGCCAGCAGCTGGTCGAGCCGACGAGCGGCAACACCGGCATGGGCCTGGCCATGGTGGCCAACGCCCGCGGCTACCACCTGGTCACGCCGCTCTCCAAGGCGATCCCCGCCGAGAAGCGGGTCATGCTGCGCGTGTTCGGGACCGAGGTCGAGGAGCTCGACGACGACTTGTGACCGGCGCCAGGGTCCCCGGAGGGGGCCATCGCTCGCGCGCACCACTTGGCGTCTCAGCCCGGCTTCCACATGCTGAACCAATACAAGAACCTCGCCAACGCCGAGGCCCACGTGCGCACCACCGGGCCGGAGATCTGGCGCCAGACCGAGGGCAAGGTCACGCACTTCGTCGCCGGGCTGGGCACCTGCGGCACGATCACGGGTACGGGGCGCTACCTCAAGCAGCGGAACCCGGGCGTGAAGGTGATCGCGGTGCACCCCACGGAGGGGCACGACATTCCCGGCGTGCGCTCGATCCGCCAGCTGCAGCAGACCGAGCTGTTCTTGCCCGAGGAATACGACGGCCTGGTCGAGGTCTCGGACGAGGACGCGTTCGACATGTGCCTGCGGCTCAACCGCGAGGAGAGCGTGATCGCCGGGCCGAGCTCGGCCATGGCCCTGGTCGGCGCGCTGCGGGTCGTCGAGGACGACCCCGACGCGGTGGTCGTGGTGATCTTCCCCGACAACGCGTTCAAGTACGCGTCGACCTTCGAGCGCCACTTCCCTCAGGTCCGCTCCGCGCCCTCCCACGCCGCGCCGGCTGCGGAGGCCGACCCCAAGGCCGAGCTCTTCGACAGCCTCGTCGCGAACTCGCGCAACGCCCACAACACCTGCGAGGTCGACGACCTGCGCGCCGCGCTCGCGGGGTCGCAGCCGCCGCTGGTCCTGGACGTCCGCACCCCGGAGGTCTACGCGAAGCAGCACGTCGCTGGCTGCGTGAACCTGCCCCTCGCCGAGATCGCCCCGCGCCAGGGGGAGCTCCCCGACCTGGAGCACCCGATCGTCACGGTCTGCAACCGCGGCAACATGTCGATCACGGGCATGCTGCTCCTGCAGTCGCTCGGCTACAAGAACGTGCGCAGCCTCAACGGCGGCACGATCGCCTGGGCCGAGCAGGGGCTCCCCACCGAGAGCGCCTCCCCCGTGCCCGCGAGCGACGCCGACGGAGGCGCGACGCGCTGCTGAGGCCGGCGGCCTGGCTCAGTCGTTCGGCAGACTGCCGCTGAGGCCCGGGGTCGCCGGCTTGGGGGCGGGGTCGTTCGCGGGGTCGAGCGCGGGGTCCGGCGTGTTGCCCGCGGCCGGGTCGGCCAGCGGCGGGGCGCTGAGCCCGGCGCTGGGGGCGACCTCGGGGGTCATGGGGGCCGGGAGCGGGCTGAGGCCGTCGGCCTCGCCGTCGATGAACGTGCCCGGAGGGGTCGTGCTCACCAGCTCGCCGGTCTCCTTGTCGAAGTAGAGCTTCTGGTAGCTCGAGTCCGACCCGTCCTCGGGGGGCGCCGTGTAGCCCGGCAGCGCGGCGCGGATCGCCTCGAGCTCCGCGCGGGTGAGGGTCATGGGGCTCGAGTAGTAGTCGAGGCCGGGGAGGAAGTGGTGGGGCACGTAGCGCCTGTAGCCCGCGTCGCCGGGCTGGCTCGCGGTCGCGGCGAGGAACTTGGCGTAGTTGCCGCGGTTGAGGTCCCAGAGGTAGGCGAACTCGGCCTCCATGGCGTCGATCAGGTCTTGCTGACTCGGGCCCTGGTGGAGGGTGATGTTCTCGTAGTTCTTGTGCTCCGCGGTGCTCGACCAGTTGTAGGACCCGCCGATCATGCGGCTGGAGTCGGTGATCAGGACCTTGTGGTGCATGAACTGCGAGCGCGGGTAGTAGAACGCGAGGCTGAACACCTTGTAGCGGCACTCGATCCCGGCGCGCTCGAGGTCGCGCGAGCGCGAGAGCCCGCTGAGCCCGGCGTCGTATTCCCCCAGGTCCATCAACACCTTGATCGTGACGTCGTCGTCGGGGTCGGCGTTCTTGTTGCGCTCCTCGTGGATCGCGATCAAGGCGTCGGAGATCCGCGACATGTTGAAGTGGTTCGCGAGCACGAGGATCTCGCGCTTGGCGTTTCGCATCTCGCGAATGATCGTGTCGGCGCAGGTGTATTCCTGGCGGCTGCCGTTCTCGCTGGTGAAGAAGGCCTGGACCGGGTCGTTGTCCCAGTGGCGCACGTCGCGCTCGACGAAGAAGTCGACCTTGGGCTCGGCGTAGGGCAGGTCGGCTTCGTCGAACTCGGTGGCCTTGCCCTCGTCGAGGAGCTCGTACCAGAGGAAGTAGAACTCGCTGAGGAACTTCTTCACCAGGAAGCGGTGGTCGCGGTAGATCGTGGTGTTCTCGCTGTAGCGCTCGGCGGCGCCGCGCGACCAGTTGCCGCTGCCGTTGATCAGGACCTGCTTGTCCACGATCGCGAACTTGTGGTGCATGGTCTTGTGCGTGAAGCGGGTCTCGACCCCGACCGCCTCGTAGGCCTTGGCGGCGTCGATCGACCACGGGTCAAGCCCAGCCCGGTGGAGGATCAGGCGGCAGTTGACCCCCTGGCTCGCCTTCCACTTGAGCATGTCGAAGGGGAGCACGTCGCCGGCCTGCAGCCTGGCCTGGAACGCGGCGTAGCGCGCCTGCGCAGCCTGCGAGGCCCCAGGTCCGGGGTCGTCGACCCACTCGGACTCGGGCGAAATGCTGTAGAGCGCCATGTAAATCGAGCGCTTCGCCTCGAGCAGGACCCTCGAGATCGCGAGGTCTTGCTTTTCCCGCGGGGAGATCACCAAGGTCTCGGATTGGGCGCTAGCCGTGAAAGGAGTTAGGGCGATCGCGAGCACCGCGAAGGCAGACCAGGACAGACGCTTCATGGGACTCCTCGGAGCAGGCTCCGAGCAGCGTGAAGCACTCCCCAGGCCGGGGCTTGGACGTTTGCAAGTCGAGGGATTTCGGGGCGGCGGGCGACTCCTGGCACCCACGCTTGGGCGCCGCGGGTCGTATCTGCAACCTTGGCGCGCTCGCGACGCGGGGGCCGTCGCGATAGGATCCGCAGCCCAAGGAGGTCCCGTGTCGACGGTCACCCACACCGAGCTGCCCGGCCTGACCTGCCTCCACCGGGGCAAGGTCCGCGACGTCTACGTCGTCGACGACGCGACCCTGCTGTTCGTGGCCACCGACCGGATCTCGGCCTTCGACCGGATCCTGGGCAGCGGGATCCCCGGCAAGGGCGTGGTGCTCACCCAGGCCTCGCGGTTTTGGTTCGAGCACTTCGCCGAGCAGGTGCCCACGCACCTGGTGACCGGGCGCGCGGCCGACATGCCGGCCTCGATCCAGTCGCTGGCGCGCGAGCTCGGCGGACGGGCCATGCTCGTGCGGCGCGCCGAGGTCGTGCCGATCGAGTGCGTGGTCCGTGGCTACCTCGCGGGCTCGGTCGCCGCGGCCTACGCGCGCGACGGCGCGATCCAGGGGGTCGCGCTCCCCGCCGGGATCCCGCTCGGCGGCGAGCTCCCGCAGCCGATCTTCACGCCCACGACCAAGGCCGCCTCCGGCCACGACCTGCCGCTGACCTACGCCGAGCTCGAGGGCTCGGTCGGCGCGGAGCTCGCGGCGACCCTCCGCGAGACCGCGCTGCGGGTGTTCGGGCTCGCGAGCGCGCATTGCCGCGAGCGCGGGCTCCTGCTCTGCGACACCAAGTTCGAGTTCGGGCGCCTGCCCGACGGTCGGCTGGTGCTCGTCGACGAGGCCCTGACCCCCGACTCCAGCCGCTTCTTCCGCGCGGACCGCCACACCCCGGGCGAGCAGCCGCAACCGTGGGACAAGCAGCTCGTGCGCGACTGGCTCCTCGCCCACCCCGAGGTCAAAGACGGCGAGGCGCCCCCCGCGCTGCCCGCCGAGGTCGTGGCGGAGACCGCCGAGCGCTACGCCACCGTCTACGCCATGCTCAGCGGGCGCCCCCTCGCCGACGCGGTCGCCGAGGCGATCGCGTGATCCGTGCGGCGCTGGCCACGCTGTTGGTCCTCGCGCTGGGTGCGTGCAGCGGGCTGCCCCGGGGGCCGGTCACCAAGCCCGAGCATTACCCCGACCGCGGGGCGGCCGACGCGACCTGGGCGACCTTCCTCTGGGCGTGGCACACGGGCGACGTGGAGACGCTCCTGCTCACCACCGCGTGGCGCATGCGCGACCGCCTGGACGCGGAGCTCGCGCGCAACCCGCCCGACGCGGTCTCGGAGTGGTACCGCGCCGACGCGCAGCAGCTCACGGTGCTCGACGCCGAGTGGCGGACCCTGGGCGACGAGCACGCCTACCTGCACGCGGTGCTGAGCAGCGAGACCACCGAGCGCCTCGAGCTCGACTTCGCCTTCGTGCGGCGCTTCGACGGCTGGGTGATCACCGAGGAGCGCCCGATCCGCTGAGGCTCGCTTCGAGCGAGGCCGAGACCGACGCCGAATCCGAGACCGACGCCGAGACCGACGCCGACACCGAGACCGACGCCGAGACCGACACCGAAGCCGAAGCCGAGGCCGGCGCCGACA
>JAGQRJ010000237.1 GCA_020425635.1 Planctomycetota bacterium
CAGGCGGCGGGGCAGCGCGTCGTCGCCGCCGCCGCCGCCGCGATCGAGCGCCAGCTGCCCCAGGACGGCTTGCCCGCGGCGTTGGCCGCGGCGCTCGAGCACCCGCGCTGGGACGACGTCGCCGCGCGTTGCCTCACCTGCGGCAACTGCACCCTCGTGTGCCCCACGTGCTTCTGCACCGACGTCGAGGACACGAGCGACCTCAGCGGCCAGGTCGCCGAACGCTGGCGCCGCTGGGACACGTGCTTCTCCCTCGACTTCAGCGCGCTGCACGGGGGGAGCGTGCGGGCGTCGGGGCGCTCCCGCTACCGGCAGTGGCTCACGCACAAGCTCTCCACCTGGCACGATCAATTCGGAACCTCGGGCTGCGTGGGCTGCGGGCGCTGCATCGCCTGGTGCCCCGTGGGGATCGACATCACGGTCGAGGCCGCCGAGCTGAGGAAGGACCCTGGGCATGCGCACCCTTGAACAGGAGCTCGAGCAGCTCCCCTTCACCCAGGGCCTGCGCCCTGAGCACCGGGCCTTGATCGCGGGCTGCGCGAAGAACCGCGCGTTCCGCGAGGGGAGCTACGTGTTTCGCACGGGCGACCCGGCGGACACCTTCTACCTGCTGCGCACGGGCCGGGTGGCGCTCGAGGTCTACGGACCCACCCGTGGGGCGCTCACCGTCCAGACCCTGGGGCCCGGGGACATCCTCGGCTGGTCCTGGCTGTTCGAGCCCTACGTCACCTCCTTCGACGCGCGGGTGGTCTCGGACACGCGCACCGTGGCCTTCGACGGCGCCTGCCTGCGGCGCAAGGCAGAGGAGGACCACGAGCTCGGCTATCAGCTCATGCGCGGCATGGCCCAGGTGTTCACCGACCGGCTCGAGGCCACGCGCATGCAGCTGCTCGACGTCTACGGCGACCATGCCCAGCGCTGACGGCCAGGCCTGCGCGCTCGTCCCGCGGGCGGCGACGGTCGGTCGCGTGTGGCAGGAGACCCATGACACCTGGTCCCTGGAGCTCGAAGACACCGACGCCCCGCAGGCGCAGCCCGGGCAGTTCAACATGCTCTACGCCTTTGGCGTGGGCGAGGTGCCGATCTCCTTCTCGGGGGACCTCTCGGACCCGACGCGCCCGCTCCACACGATCCGGGCGGTCGGCGCCGTGACCCGCGCCCTGTGCGCGCTGACCCCCGGGAGCAGCCTCGGCGTGCGCGGGCCCTTCGGCGTCGGCTGGCCGCTCGACGCGGCCCGGGGGGGCGACGTGGTCGTCCTCGCCGGTGGAATCGGGCTCGCGCCCCTGCGGCCCCTGCTCTACGCGGCCCTCGCCTCCCGCGGCGACTTCGGGCGCGTGGTCCTGCTCTACGGCAGCCGCACCCCCGCGGACCTGCTCTACCCCGCCGAGCTCGACGCTTGGCGCGCGGCGTCCGAGCTCGAGGTCTTCGTGACCGTCGACGCCGCGAGCCCCGAGTGGCGGGGCGACGTAGGCGTGGTCACGAACCTCGTGGCCAAGGCGGGGCTCGACCCCACCCGGACCACGGCCTTCAGCTGCGGACCCGAGATCATGATGACCTTCTGCGCCCGACGCTTGCAGACCCTGGGGGTCCCCGACACGAAGGTTCACGTCTCGCTCGAGCGCAACATGAAGTGCGCCCTCGGCTGGTGCGGGCGCTGCCAGCTCGGGAGCGAGCTGGTGTGCCGCGACGGCCCGGTCTTGCCCTTCGCGCAGGCGGCGCCCTTGATGGCGACCCGGGAGCTGTAGCGTGAGCGATCGACCCAAGCTCGCCGTGTGGAAGTTCGCCTCCTGCGACGGTTGCCAGCTGAGCGTGCTCGACACCGAGGAGCTGCTGCTGCTCGCCGAGCGCGTCGAGATCAGCCACTTCCTCGAGGTCACCCGCGCCGTGGTCGCGGGGCCCTACGACATTTCGATCGTCGAGGGCTCGGTGACCACGGCCCACGACGCCGAGCGGATCCGGGAGATCCGCGCGAGCTCGCGCGCGCTGATCACGGTGGGCGCTTGCGCCACCGCCGGGGGGATCCAGGCCCTGCGGAACTTCGGCGACGTCGAGGAATACCGGCGCGTGGTCTACGCCCGCCCCGACTGGATCGAGACGCTGGCGACCTCGACCGCGATCGCCGAGCACGTGACGGTCGACTACGAGCTCCGCGGTTGCCCGGTCACCACCCGCCAGCTCGAGGAGGTCCTCGGCGCCTTCCTCGCTGGCCGGCGGCCGGCGATCCCCGCCTACAGCGCCTGCGTGCCGTGCAAGCGTCAGGGGACCGTGTGCGTGACCGTCGCCCACGGGACCCCGTGCTTGGGGCCGATCACCCAGGCCGGCTGCGGCACGATCTGCCCGAAGTACACCCGCGGGTGCTACGGCTGCTTCGGGCCGAGCGAGTCGCCCAACACCGCGGCGCTCGCCGCGCAGGCCCAGGAGCTCGGCGTCGAGCGCCCCGAGCTGGTGCGCTTGCTGCGCAGCTTCAACGCCGACGCCGAGGCCTTCCGCGAGGAGAGCAAACGCCATGAGTGAGCCAGAGCCCGAGGTCAAGACGATCCACGTCGAGGCCTTGGCCCGGGTCGAGGGCGAAGGCGCCCTGCGCGTGCGCCTGCGGGGCGACAAGGTCGAGGACGTGCAGCTCGAGATCTACGAGCCGCCGCGCTTCTTCGAGGCGCTGCTCGCCGGGCGCTCCTGGCTCGAGGCGCCAGACATCACCGCTCGGATCTGCGGGATCTGCCCCGTCGCGTACCAAATGAGCGCGGTCCACGCGCTGGAGCAGGTCGCGGGGGTCGAGGTCGACGGCCAGCTCGGCGCCCTGCGCCGCCTGCTCTACTGCGGCGAGTGGATCGAGAGCCACGCGCTGCACGTGTTCATGCTCCACGCGCCGGACTTCTTCGGCTGCGCCGACGCGATCGAGCTCGCCAAGACCCAGCGCGTGTGGGTCGAGAAGGGGCTGCGGATCCGCCGCGCCGGCAACGCGATCCTCGCCCTCCTCGGTGGCCGCGCGATCCACCCGATCAACGTGCGCGTGGGCGGGTTCTACCGCACCCCGACCCGGGCCGAGCTCGAGCCCCTGGTGCCCCAGCTCACGGGGGCGCGCGACGAGGCGCTGGAGTCGCTCGAGTGGCTGAGCGGGCTCGACTTCCCCGAGGTCGAGGGCGACTGGGAGCTCGTGGCGCTGGTGCACCCGGACGAGTACCCCATGATCCGCGGTCGCCTGGGGTCGACCCACGGCCTCGACCTCCACGTCGACGACTTCGAGGAGCACCTGATCGAGGCCCACGTCGAGCACTCGACCGCGCTGCATGCGACCCTCGCCGGGCGCGGGCCCTACCTCACCGGCCCGCTGGCCCGCTTCGCGCTCAACCACGAGCGCCTGGGGCCCCTCGCCGCCGACGCGGCCCGGCGCGCGGGGCTCCGCGGGCCGACGCGCAACCCCTTCCGCAGCATCCTCGTGCGCATGGTCGAGGTCGTGCAAGCCCTCGACGACGCCCTCGGGGTGATCGCGGGCTACGTCCAGCCTCCGCGACCGCACCTCGACCCGGCGCCGCGCGCAGGGATCGGACGCGCCGCGACCGAGGCTCCGCGAGGCACCCTGCTCCACCGCTACGAGCTCGACGCCGCGGGGACGATCCTCACGGCGCGGATCATGCCCCCGACCTCGCAGAACCAACCCTCGATCGAGGCCGACCTGGTCCGGGTGGTGGAGGCCTTCGCTGGGGAGCTGGACGACGCGGCCCTGACCTGGCGCTGCGAGCAGGCGGTGCGCAACCACGACCCCTGCATCTCCTGCGCCACGCACTTCCTGAAGCTCGAGCTCGAGCGCCTCCCGTGAGCCACGCCCTGGTGATCGCCGCCGGCAACGCCGACCGAGGCGACGACGGGGCGGGGCCAGCGGTGGCGGAGCTGCTGCGCTCCCCAGAGGTCGCCGCTGAGCTGCTCGTGCCCCGGGTGCTCCCCCCGGACCTGCACGCGAGCTGGACCTCGGCGAGCCGCGTGGTGATCGTCGACGCCGTCCGCTCCGGGGCGAGGCCGGGGACCGTGCACCGCCTCGACGCGCGGGCGGCGCCGCTGCCCGCAGCGCTGCAGAGCCTCTCGACCCACGGGGTGGGCCTCGCGCGGGCGGTCGAGCTGGCGCGGGTCCTCGACGCGCTCCCCGCGGAGCTCACGGTGTTCGGGATCGAG
This sequence comes from Planctomycetota bacterium, assembly GCA_020425635.1. Taxonomy (GTDB): domain Bacteria; phylum Planctomycetota; class J058; order J058; family J058; genus JAGQRJ01. The sequence goes on from JAGQRJ010000237.1 coordinate 4,168, forward strand.
GCCGAGGCCTGCGAGCTGGGCCAGCCCCTGAGCCCCGCGGTGGCCCGAGCCGTGCACGAGGTCGCCGACGCCGTCCGCCGTCAGCTGGAGCGCGCCTAGCCCGTGCACGACCGCTCCTTGACCCTCGGCCTCTTGCGACAGATCCAGCGCCTCGCCGAGCAGCACGGCGGCGGGCGGGTGCGCGGCGCCACGGTTCGCCTCGGCGCCCTGAGTCAGATCTCCCCCGCGCACTTCCGCGAGCACTTCGAGCTCGAGTCGGCCGGGTCCTGGGCCGAAGGCGTCGCGCTCACGATCGAGGTCGACGACGACGAGCGCTCACCCCAGGCCCTCGGGGTGTGGCTGGTGGGGATCGACCTCGAGCAAAGCCAGGGCGGCTGAGTCGGAGCTGGGACCCAGCCCGCAAAGCTCACCGCGACGTGGTGAGCTTCGCGGGCTAGCAGATCCGCGGGAGTTGCTCGCCGCTGAGCATGTCGAGCAGGCGCGAGCTGCCGAACCCGGTGTCGAGCTCGACGAGCCCAGGGCGGGCCGAGGAGACCACGCCGATCGCCGTGGCCCCCGCGCTCACCGGGTGCTTGCGCAGCACCTCGAGCGCGCGCTCGGCCTGAGCCGCGGGGAGGAAGCACACGAAGCGGCCCTCGTTGGCCACCTGCAGCGGGTCGAGCCCGAGTAGCTCGCAGGCCCCCTGCACGTCTTCTTCGACCGGGATCTGCGCGCCGTCGAGCGCGCAGCCGAGCCCCGCAGCCTGCGCGACCTCGACCAGCGCGCTCGCCAGCCCCCCGCGAGTCAAGTCGCGCAGGCAGTGGACCTCGAGCCCGGCCTCGAGCAGGGCGAGCACCGGGGCGTGGACCGGCGCGCTGTCGCTCTCGATCGTGGTCTCGAACTCCAGGCCCTCGCGCGTCGCCATGATCGCGATCCCGTGGCGCCCGAGGTCGCCGCTGAGCAGGATCGCGTCGCCGGCGCGCACCGTCTGGGGACCGATCGCGGCGCCGTGCTCGACCACCCCGACCCCCGAGGTCGTGAGGTAGAGCCCGTGCCCGCGCCCGCGGTCGACGACCTTGGTGTCGCCGGTCACCAGGGCGACCCCTGCCGCCGCGGCCGCCGCGCCCATGGAGGCCACGACCCGGCGCAGGGTGCTCAGCGGGAGCCCCTCCTCGAGCACGAAGGCCGCGCTCAGCCAGCGCGGGCGCGCGCCGCACATGGCCAGGTCGTTGACCGTGCCGTGCACCGCCAGGCTGCCGATGTCGCCTCCAGGAAAGATCAGCGGGTCGACCACGTAGGCGTCGGTGCTGAAGGCCAGGCGCGCGCCGCCAGCGCTCAGGAGCGCGCCGTCGTGGCGCGCCTCGAGCTCGGGCGAGCGCAGCGCGGGGAGGAACAGCTCCTCGAACAGCTGCTGGCTCAGCCGCCCGCCGCCGCCGTGGGCGAGGAGCACGCGCTCGCTCGAGGCGGGGAGCGGGCAGCTCGCCCCGAGCTCGCTCACGGGCGCGCTCCCTGGGGCGCCCGGTAGCGGTAGTAGGCCGCGCAGGCCCCCTCCGAGGAGACCATCGGGGCCCCGAGGGGGGTGGTCGGGGTGCAGCGCGTGCCGAAGGCGGGGCACTCGGCGGGCTTCTTGAGCCCCCGCAAGACCTCGCCGGCTATGCACTCGCTCGGCGCAGGCTCGGCCGACTCCACGGCGCCGAAGCGCGCGCAGGCGTCGAAGGCCGCGAACTCGGCGCGCAGCCCGAGGCCGCTCCGCGGGATCTCACCGACGCCACGCCAACGACGGGGCACGACCTCGAACACCCGCCGCACCAGGTCCTGCGCCGAGCGGTTCCCGCGGGGCTCGACCACCCGCGCGTACTGGTTCTCGACCTCGGCGCGCCCCTCCTCGAGCTGGCGCAGGCAGAGGTAGATCCCCTGCAGCAGGTCGAGGGGCTCGAAGCCGGTGACCACGATCGGCACCCGATAGCGCGCCGCGAGGGGCGCGTACTCCTCCGTGCCCATCACCGTGCACACATGCCCCGCCGCGAGGAAGCCCTGCACCCGGTTGTGCTCGCCGCCCAGGATCGCCTCCATCGCCGGCGGCACGAGGACGTGCGAGACGATCAGCGTGAGGTTTCGGATCCCCCGCGCCTGCGCCTGGAGCACGGCCAGGGCGTGCGCGGGGGCCGTGGTCTCGAAGCCGACCGCGAAGAACACCACCTCGCGCTCCGGGTGCGCCGCGGCGAGCTCGACCGCGTCGAGGGGCGAGTAGAGCACCCGCACGTCGGCGCCGGCGGCCTTGGCCTGGCGCAGGTCACCGCGCGTGCCCGGCACGCGGAGCATGTCGCCGTAGGAGCAGAGGATCACGCCCTCGCGGCCGGCGACCTCGAGGGCCTGGTCGATCTGGGCGACCGGCGTCACGCACACCGGACAGCCCGGGCCGTGGATCAGCTCGACCTCGGCGGGCAAGAGCGCGTCGAGGCCGTAGCGCACGATCGAGTGCGTCTGGCCCCCGCACACCTCCATCAAGGTCCAGGGCCGCGTCACCCGCTCCCGGATCGCCTCGACGAAGCGCTTCGCGGCGACGGGGTCGCGGTATTCGCTGAGGTATTTCATGGGCCGGGCGCCTCTGGCTGGGTCGCGTCGAGCTCGCCGAGCTCGGCCAGGGTCTCGAAGACCCTGGCCGCCTCGGCCGCGTCGATCCGCGCGATCGCGAGGCCCACGTGCACGAGCACGAACTCGCCGACCGCTGCCTGGGGGACGCAGGCCAGGCTGACCTCGCGCACCACGCCGCCGAAGCGGACCCGCGCGCGTCGCTCGAGCTCGCTCGAGCCCTCGAACACCTCGAGCACCTCGCCTGGAACCGCCAAGCACATGCTTACTCTCCTCCCAGCGTCCGCGCCGCGCCGAGCAGCTGCCCAAAGGCCAGCCCGCCGTCGTTGGGCGGAACGGCCTGCGGCCAATGAACCTCGAACCCGCGCGCCCCGAGCCGGGCTACGGCGCCCTCCAGCAGCAGTCGGTTCTGAAAGCACCCGCCGCCCAAGACGACGGGGAGCTGCTCCCGCTCCGCCACCCGCAGGATCCCCTCGATCAGCCCGGCGTGGAAGCGCGCCGCCAGGGCACCTGGGGAGCTCCCGCGCGCCAGCTCGCTGAGCAGCTCGCGCAGCGCCTCGTCCCAGCGCAGCAGCGCCGCGCCAGCGGGCGCTTCCAGGGTGAAGGGGAGGGGGGCTGCGGCCTCCAGGGTCGCCTCGGCCGCGAACTGCAGACGCATGGCCACCTCGCCCTCGAAGCTCGCGCGGGCTCCAAGCCCGAGCAGCGCCGCGACCCCGTCGAAGAGCCGGCCCACGCTCGAGGTCCAAGGGCTGCGGACCTCGCGCGCCAGCATGCGCAGGAGCACCCGCCGCTCGGCCTCGCCGAAGCTCGCCTCGAGCCACCCACGCGGGGGCTCCAGCCCCGCGGCGTGCAGCAGCCCGAGGGCGCTCCTCCGCGGGTCGCGGGCGGCGGCGTCGCCGCCGGCGAGGCGAAAACGCTGCAGGTGCGCGACCCGTCGAACCGTGCGCGCCTCGACGCGCAAGAACTCCCCGCCCCACACCGTGCCGTCGTGTCCCCAGCCGGCGCCGTCCCAGGCCACACCGAGGAAGGGGGGCTCGAGTCCGTGCTCGCCCGCCGCTGCCAGCACGTGCGCCTCGTGGTGTTGGACCCCGATCCGCGGGAGTTCGCCGCTCACGCAGGCTCGAGCGGTGCGGTAGTCGGGGTGCAGGTCGCAGGCGACGGCCCGGGGCGCGGGTCCGTCCGCGAGCAGCGCGTCGCGGGTGGCGAGGTAGCGGGCCCAGGCCGCGCCGCCGTCGAGGTCTCCCAGGTGCGGGCTGAGGCGCACCCCGGCGCTGGAGCTCCGCGCGAGCGTGACCTTCTGCTGGCCGCCGGCGGCCAGCAGCGGGGGGAGCGCGAGGTCCGACCGCAGCGGGCGTGGCACGTAGCCTCGGGCCCGACGCAGGAGCTGGGTCCTGCCGCACACGACCTGCGCCACCGAGTCGTCGACGGCGTGGGCGATCGGTCGGTCGTGGCGCAGGAGCAGGTCGACCCCGGGGCCGAGCTGCGCGCGCGCCTCCGCGTCGTCGATCACGATCGGCGCGCCCGAGAGGTTGCCACTCGTGACCACGAGGGGGCCGCCGAAGTCGTCGAGCAGCAAGGCGTGCAACGCCGTGGTGGGGAGCAGAACCCCGAGGTAGGGGCTGTTCGGCGCGACCTCCGCGCACACGGCGCCGGCCCGTCCGCGGACGAGCACGATCGGCGCCTCGGGACTCGCGAGCAGGGTCGCCTCCGCCTCCGAGGGGTTGGCCACGGCCCGTGCAGCGGCGAGGTCGGCGACCATGACCGCGAGGGGCTTCGCGGGGCGACGCTTCAGCGCCCGCAGGGCACACACGGCCGCCGCGCAGCGGGCGTCGGCGAGGAGCTGGTACCCCCCCAGGCCCTTGAGCGCGACGCGGCCGCCCTGGGCCAGGACCTCGACCGCGCGGCGCAGGGCGGCGTCGCCCTCGACCTCCAGCCCAGCGGGGTCCTCGGCGATCAGCCGCGGACCGCACGCGGCGCAGCCGGTCGCCTGGGCGTGGAAGCGCCGGTCCCCGGGGTCTCGATACTCGGCTCGACAGGCTGCGCAGAGCGGGAACCGAGCGAGGGTGGTGTGCGCCCGATCGTAGGGCGCCCCGGTCGCGATCGAGTAGCGCGGACCGCACTCCGCGCAGGCGACGAAGGGGTAGCGCGCTCGGCGGTCGGTCGGGTCGCGCGCCTCGGCGAGGCAGGCCGAGCAGGTCGCGAGGTCGGCCTGGAGCGCGGGCTCCGCCCCGGGGCCGCGCTCGCTCGCCTCGATCGCGAACCCGACCTCCCCGCGTGGAGCGATTTGGGTGCGCGTCAGCCCCAGGAGCGCCGCGCCCCCGGGCAGCGCCTGGGGCAGCTCGCGGAGGAATGCCTCGATCGATCCCGGCGGCCCTTCGAGCTCGAGGCGTGCGCCGCTCGCCGTGTTCTGCACCCAGCCCCCCAGCCCGCGGCGGTTGGCGAGGCGATAGACGGCGGGGCGGAATCCCACCCCCTGCACGGTGCCCGTCACGAGCACCGCTTCACGGACCCGCGCTTCGAATTGGGTAGCCTTGGTGCCCGACATGAACTCGATCCCTGCAAACGCCACGCCCGGCTTTGCGTGGCTGGCAACCGATTTGCAGCTAGCTCCGCGGAGGCGTTCGTGACTTCAGAGAGCCTACCCGAGTCGGTCAGCTCCCAGGAGCTGCTCGCGGCCCTCTCCCAGCCAGGGTTCTATCCGCACCCGGTCCCGGGCGGGGTCGAGGTGATCCAGACCCATATCTCCCTGGTGTTCCTCGCCGGAGCGCGCGTCTACAAGGTCAAGAAGGCCCTCGACCTCGGATTCCTCGACTACTCGACCCTCGAGCGGCGCCGAGCCTGCTGCGAAGCCGAGGTCACGCTCAACCGTCGCCTCGCGCCCGAGGTCTACCTCGAGGTCGCGGCGATCACGCGGGAGCCCGCCGGCGGCTTGGCCCTCGCGGGGGCCGGCGAGGTCGTGGACTACGCCGTGGTCATGCTTCGCCTGCCTGCCGAGCGGACCTTCAAGGCCCTCGTCGCTCGCGGCGAGCTGACCGCCGAGCACGTGCAGCAGCTCGCCGCGCTCCTCGCGCGCTTCCACCGGGGCGCGGCGCGAAGCGCCCGAATCGCGGCCTTCGGCGGGTTCGAGGTGGTCGCCGCCAACTGCCGGGAGAACTTCACCCAGCTCGAGCCCTTCCTCGACGACACGATCCACCCCTCGGTCCACCGTCGCCTCAGGGCGCTGACCGAGGCCGAGCTCGAGGCCCAACGCGCCGCGCTCGCCGAGCGCGAACGGCAGCAGGCCCCCTGCGACTGCCACGGAGACCTGCGGCTCGAGCACGTCTACGCCCTCGAGCACGAGGGGAGGTCACGCCTGGTGGCGGTCGACTGCATCGAGTTCAACGAGCGCTTCCGCTACGGCGACCCGGTCGGCGACCTGGCGTTCCCGGTCATGGAGCTCATGCGCGCTGGCCGCGAAGACCTCGCTCGGCTGCTGGCCGAGGGCTACTTCGCGGCCAGCGAAGACGAGGGGCGCGCGCTCCTCCCGCTCTACGTCGCGTACCGCGCGGTGGTCCGTGGCAAGGTCCGGAGCTTCATGGCCGCTCAGTCGGGGGTCGAGCCCCAGGCGCGGCGGGCAGCACAAGACCGCGCGCGCGGCCACTTCTTGTTCGCCCTGGGGTTGCTGGGGCGGGTCGAGCTGCGCCCGTGCCTCGCGCTGGTGGGGGGGCTGCCGGCCAGCGGCAAGTCCACGCTGGCCCGCGGCCTGCACGCCCACGGCTTCGTGTGGGTGCGCGCGGACGCGGTGCGCAAGGAGCTGGCGGGGCTGGAGGCCTCGGAGTCGGCGAGCGCCGACTTTGGCGCCGGGCTCTACACCCCGGCCTGGAGCGAACGGACCTACGCCGCGTGCCTGGAGCGCGCGCGCGAGGCCTTGTTCGCAGGGCGGCGGGTCGTCGTCGACGCGTCGTTCTCGCGGGCCGCAGACCGCGCGCGCTTCCTCGAGGCCTCGCGGCGGTGGGGGGTCGCGCCTCGCCTGCTGCTCTGCGAGGCGCCTCCGGAGGCCGTGCGGTCCCGCATGGCGCGTCGCGCACAGGAGCCGGGGCCTTCGGACGCCGACTGGAGGGTTTATGAGGGCATGGCAGCGCGCTGGGAACCCCTCACCCCCGACGTCGAGCGGATCACCACCCGGCTGGACACGCGGCTGGCGCCGGAGGCGACCCTCGAGGCAGCCCTGGCGGCCCTCGCCGCGCGCTGAGGGCTGCGCGAGGCCGCGGGGCAGTCGCGGTGGGGGATCTCCCCCAGTCGCGGGGGAAATCACCCAGCGTCGGGAGGGCGCAGCGGAAGGTGCGCGGTGACGCGCAAGCCGCGTCCGCCCAGCACGCTCAGACGCAAGCTCCCCCCGTGGGCCTCTGCGATCCGCTTCGCGACCGGCAAGCCGAGCCCCGCCCCGCGGGGCTTCGTCGTGTAGAAGGGCTCGAGCAGCCGAGTGAGGTCCGTGGTCGAGAGCACCGGCCCCGCGTGGGTCACCACGACCGCGCATGCGTCCCCCGAGCGCTCGATCTCGACCTCGACCGCTCCTTGACCAGGGGTCGCCTCGGCTGCGTTCTCGATCAAGGCCTCGAACATGCGCCGCAGCCGAGCCTCGTCTCCGAGCAGCTCGACGTCGTCGCCTCGAACCTGCACTTGGACCTGGGGAAAGGCCGCCGCGACCGAGGTCAGCAGGGCGCGGAGCGTGACCGGGGCCCGAGCGACCGGGGCCGGAGGGCGGAGGACGAAGGTCAAGGTCTCGAGGGTCGCGTTGAAGGCGCGCAGGCGCTCGAGGATCTCGCGGGAGATCAACTGCTCCTGGCTGCCAGGGGGCAGCCGATCCGCCACGATCTGGAGCGCGCCGCCGATCCCTGCGAGCGCGTTCTTGCCTTCGTGGGAGAGGAAGGACGCGATGCTCTGCAGGAGGCGGCCGTGGCGGACCTCCCCGTTGACCAGGCCGACGTGCACGAAGCGAATCGCCCACTCGAGGACGCGCGGCCCGGCGTCCAGGTCGACGTAGAGGTTCGCCCCCGCGGAGAGGGCCTCCTCCCGCGCGAGCTCCGCGTCTCCGTGGCCCACCAGGATCAGCGGCAGCGCGCAGCCCGCCTCGCGCGCCCGGCGCACGAACTCCGTTCCCGGCTCGCCGCCGAGGTCCGCGGCCACGACGACCACCTGGACGTCGCCGTTGGCCATGCGCTCCGCAGCGCGCTCCAGGTCGGGCTCACCCTCGGCGTGCAGCCCCTGCCAACGGCTCCCGAGGTTCAAGACCTCCGGAGCGGGCTCGATGACCATGACCCTGATTGTTGCCGCCACGACGCCCACTGCCCTCTGGATACTCTCGGTCGAAGGCAAGCACAAGGGGGGCCAAGACCGCGCCCCGCCCTTTACAATCCCCGGCGAATCGAGCTCGAGCATGAAGCCCACGGTCCTGATTGTCGACGACGAAAAGCTCGTGCGCTGGTCTCTGCGTCAACGCCTCGAGGAAGACGGCTGCCGGGTCGTCGAGGCAGAGACTGGGGCAGCCGCCCTGGAGGCCTACCGCAAGGGGGTCGACGCCGTCCTGCTCGACTTCAACCTGCCCGACACCGACGGGCTCAAGGTCCTTGCGAGCATGCGCAGCGAGGACCCGCTGTCTCCGATCATCATGCTCACGGCTCACTCGAGCGTCGAGCGCGCGGTGGCGGCCATGAAGCTCGGCGCCGCGCACTTCGCCCCCAAGCCCTTCGAGCTCGACGAGGTCGCCGCCCTCGTGAGCCGGGCGCTCGAGCCGATCCGCCTGCGGCAGGAGGTCGCCCGCCTGCGGGGCGACGGCGACGCCCCGCCCCTGATCGGGGAGTCGACCGCCATGCGCCGGGTCCTGGAGCTCTGCGAGCGCGTGGCCACCAGCCCCGCCTCGACCGTGCTGATCACCGGCGAGAGCGGCACCGGCAAGGACGTGGTGGCCAAGACGATCCACGCGCACAGCGATCGGTCCGCCGCGCCGTTCATGAACATCACCTGCTCGGCGCTCCCCGAGGCCCTGCTCGAGAGCGAGCTCTTCGGCCACGAGAAGGGCGCGTTCACCGACGCCAAGGCCAAGAAGGTCGGCTTGCTCGAACAGGCCAGCGGGGGCACGGTGTTCCTCGACGAGATCGCGGAGATGACCCCCGCGCTGCAGTCGAAGCTGCTCAGGTTCCTCGAGGAGAAGGCGTTCCGGCGGGTCGGCGGGAGCAGCGACGTGCGGCCCGACGTGCGCGTGATCGCCGCGACCCACAAGGACCTGCCCAAGGCGATCGAGGAGGGCACCTTCCGCGCCGACCTCTACTACCGGTTGGCGGTGCTGAGCATCGCGATCCCCCCCCTCCGCGAGCGCGAGGGCGACATCGAGCTGCTCGCGAAGTACTTCATCGACCGCTTCAACCGCGAGTTCCACAAAGGGCTGCGGGGGATCTCGAGCGCGGGCTTGCAGGCGCTCGAGCTCTACTCCTGGCCGGGCAACGTGCGCGAGCTCAAGAACGCGATCGAGCGCGCGGTCCTGCTCTCCGACGGGCCGCGGCTCGAGGCGGGGGACTTCGAGTTCGCCACTCCGCCTCGCGGCGTCGACCGCCTGCGCCTGCCGCCCAACGGGATCAAGCTCGACGACCTCGAGCGTGAGTTCATCGTCCAGGCCCTCGAGCGGGCCCACGGGAACCAGACCCGGGCCGCGAAGCTCCTAGGGCTCACCCGCGACCAGATCCGCTACCGGATCTCGAAGTTCGAGCTCACCGTTCCCGAGGGGTGAGCGAGGCCGCCGGCGCCAAGAGCTCGGTCAGCTTGCTGGCGAGGGCCTCCTCGGAGAACGGCTTCTCGATCGTCGGCGCGCTCGGCTCGATCTTGCCCTCACTGACCAGGTGGGCGCGGGAGTAGGCCGACATGTAGAGCACCGCGATCTGGGGGCGTTGCTCGCGCACCTCCGCGGCGAGCTCGGGGCCGCTGCGACCGGGCAGCGAGACGTCGGTCAGGAGCAGGTCGATCGGGCCGGTGCGGCGTTCGCATTCGCGGAGCGCCTCGTCTGGCGAGCGCGTCAGGATCGGGGTGTAGCCGGCCCGGCGCAGGTAGTGATCGACCGTCAGCAAGACCAGGGGCTCGTCTTCGACCACGAGGACCGTCGCCTCCTGGGCCGGCGGCGGCGCGTTGCTCCTCGGGGCGGGCAGCGGGCGGCTCGACGGCGTGCCCAGGTGCTGGGGCAGGCACGCGCGGAAGGTCGCGCCCGCTCCCAGCTCGGAGTCGAGCTCGATCCGGCCGCCCATTTGTCGGACCAGCCCGTGGACGGTCGACAGCCCCAGCCCCGTGCCGTGGCGCTCGGACTTGGTCGTGTAGAAGGGCTCGAAGATCCGCTCGCGGTCCTCGGCCGCGATCCCCGTCCCGGAGTCCGTGACCTCGATCAGGACTTCCCGCGCCCCCTGGGCGTCCTCGGTGACCCTGCTGCGCAGCAGCAGGCGCCCGCCGTGGGGCATGGCGTCGCGGGCGTTGACGGCGAGGTTCAAGAGCACCTGCTCGAGCCAGCCTTCGCCCGCGAGCACGCGGGCGAAGGGAGCAAAGCGCTCGATCACGAGCTCTACGTCCTCGCCGAGGAGACCCCGCAGCAGGCGCTCGACGTTGCCCAGGCTCCCGTCGACCTCCACCGGCTCCAGGTCCTCCGCGTGAGGCCGGCTGAAGGAGAGCAACTGACCGGCCAGGGAGGTCCCTCGCGCGGCCGCCGTGGCGATCTCCTGCACGTGGACCTGCACGTCGCCGAGGGCCGCTGCGTCCCCCCGCTGGGCGATCGCCTCGAGGGCCAGGCTGGCGCAGCCCTGGATCCCCATCAGCAGGTTCCTGTATTCGTGGGCGACGCCGCTCGCCAGCCGGCCCACGGCCTCCAGGCGCTGCAGGTGCTGGACCTCTCGCTCTCGCCGCTCGAGCTGCTCGGCCCGCCGCTCGCGCTCGCTGAGGTCCTGGATCCACCCGGTGAACACGCGCTGCCCGCCCTTGACCACCGCCTCGCTGATCGCGAGTCGGCAGGGGAACTCGCTCCCGTCCTTGCGGAGCGCGATCGCCTCACGCCCTGGGCCTCCAATGATCTTCGCCTCTCCGGTGCGCAGGTAGCGCGCGAGGTAGCCGTCGTGTTCGCTGCGCGGGGGGTCCGGCATCAGCAGGCTCACGTTCCGCCCGAGGACGTCGGGCAAGGTGTAGCCGAACATGGCCTGGGCCGCGGGGTTGAAGGCCTCGATCCGCCCCTCCTCGCCGATCACGACCACCGCGTCGGGCGCCGCGCTGAGCACCGCGCGGAGATGCGCGGCCTCCTGGCTCGCGCGACGCAGGCCTGCCTCTTCTCCCACGCTCTGCAGGCGCGAGTCTCGCAGCCCGAAGCGGTCGGTCTCCTTGAGCGCGAGGCGCACGAGGACGAGGCGCGCCTCGGGGTCGATCAGCGCTCCGTGCGCGATCACCTGGCGCCGGGCGGGCGCGGTCTCGAAGGGACACGGCCAGAGCTCGGGCTGCCGCAGCCAGGCCTCGAGGCAGCGGTCGACCGCTCCTGGCTCGCGCGCGAGCAGATCGCTCAGCAGGAGGCCCACCGCGCTCGGCCGCTCGACGAGCTCCGCGAAAGCCGGGTTTGCGGCCAGGATCACCCCCGCGTCGTCCACCAGGCACGCTGGACCCATGAGCTGGTCGAACAGGTGCAGGGTGGAGGTCGGGATCAAGGGAGCCTCGAGGGGGGATCGGCCGGCCTCGATCGCCGGCGTTCCTGGGATCGGCCGGCCTCGATCCTGGCATTCCTGCCCAGGGACTGCCAGCCAGGCAGGTGGGGGATCTCCCCCAGTCTGCAGGATCTTCCCCTCGCGCCTGCGTTTGTGACGAGACGACCCAGCAACGGAGCGGGACCTCCTGCCAGCGGGCCCCGACGCCCTCGGTCCGGCCACCGAGTCGGTTGAACTTGTGCGATCGCGTCGGGGGTGGCGAATGGCGAGGCATGTGCTTCCGACCCCGCCGTGACGACCGATACGCACACGGCCTCGTTCGCTGCCTCCGACGATCGAATCCTCCGCGGACGCTTGGTGTCGAGCCTCGAGGCCCTCGAAGAGCTCGAGGCGACGGGGGAGCTCGACGCAGGAGGGCGCGCGACCGCACGCCGGCTGGCCGATCATCTCGCCGACATCGGTGGGCTGACCTCCACCGCGGCCGTCGTCGAGGCCGCCCAGCGCCTGCGCTCGGTCTTGCGCCTCGACGCGGTGGCCGTGCCACGCCTCCGTGAACTCTGTCACGCGGTGCGCGCGGCGGTCGGCGGCGCCACGCTGCAGAAGGACGAGGTCGTGCTGGTGGTCGAAGACGACCCCGGCATGCAGGAGGTCTTGCTCGAGTCGCTGACCTCGCCGCGCTGGGAGCTCTTGACCGCAGCGTCGGTGGCGGAGGCCCAGCGCGTGCTCTCCGACCGCGAGGTATCGCTCGTGATCCTCGACCTGCGCCTGCCCGACGGCGACGGGCGCGACGTGCTGAGCTTCATGCGTCATGACCCGACCCTGCACACGGTCCCGGTGGTCGTGACCAGCGGCTCGGGTGGCCTGCCGGTGACCGAGGCCCTCGCCCTGGGCGCAGACGGCTACGTCCCCAAGCCGTTCGACCCCCACCTGCTCAAGGCCACGGCCGCCGGGCTGCTCGCCCGGCACGCGGAGCGCTCCCGGGAGTCCCGCGTCGACGCGCTCACCGGGCTGCCCAACCGCCTGGCCCTGGAAGAGACGTTCCAGCGCGTGCAGGCTCACGCCCAGCGCGCGAAGGAGCGCTTCAGCGTCGCGATCCTCGACCTCAACAGCTTCAAGTCGATCAACGACACCCACGGACACTTGACGGGCGACCAGCTGCTGCGGTGGTTCGCCCGGGTCATGCGCCAGTCGCTGCGCGCGGCGGACTACTTCGCCCGCTGGGGCGGCGACGAGTTCGTCGCGGTGCTCCCCGGGACCCCGGTCACAGGTGGGGTCACGGTGCTCGAGCACTGCTTGCTCTCGATCGAGTCCGCTCCCTTCATGACCCCCCTCGGCGTGCCGTTGCGCGCTTGTTTCTCGGCGGGGGTGGTCGAAGTCGGTCCACGCGATACCTTGCAGCAGGTCCTGAGCGAGGCCGACCGGAGGCTCTACCGAATGAAGAGCACCGGTCGCCTCGAGCTCCCCGACCTGTGAGACGAAGGAAGCGCATGACCGAGCAGCCAACCCTGGTCCCCCTCGATGGCTCCAGGCTCTCCGAGGCGATCCTCGCCCCGATCCTCCCTCTGCTTCGCCGCCGCGAGCAGCCCGTGGTCCTGCTGCGGGTCGTCCGTCCGCGGGGCACCGCCGCCGAGCAGTCCGAGGCCCTGGACATCGCCCAGCAGCGCTTGGACGCCGCGACCGAGGCCCTCGCGGCCAAGGGACTGCGGGTCAGCTCGCGCCTCGAGCGCGGTCAGCCCGCGGACACGATCCTCCGCGTCTCCAAGGAGGTCGGCGCCGGGCTCGTGGCCATGGCGACCCACGGACGCTCCGGGGCCGAGCGCCTCGTGCGCGGGAGCGTCGCAGAGCGGGTGCTGCGAGAGTGCGGCGTGCCGCTCTTCTTGGGCAACCCTCTCTCGATGGAGAACAAGGCCGAGGGGGACCTGTTCCAGCGAATCCTCGTGCCCCTCGACGGGTCGACGCTCTCGGACCAGATCTTGCCGATCGTGATGGTCCTGGCGCTCGCCTACGGCTCCAAGGTCACGCTCCTGCGCGTGCACCCGATCGTCTACACCGAGGTGCCCTCGCCCATGCTCACCGGCGCGCTGTGGGACGAGCAGGCCATGCGCGAGTCCCTCGAGAAGCAGCGTCAGTCCCTGGCCGACGCCGGGGTCGAGGTCGAGGTTCGCGCGGTCTACGGCGTCGAGGCCGCGGAGATCCTGGCGGCCGCCGACGAGGCCGACCTGGTGGCGATGACCACGCACGGCCGCAGCGGGTTCTCGCGCTGGTGGTTCGGCTCGGTCGCGGAGTCCGTGGCCCGGCACTGTCCTTGCCCGCTCCTGGTGCGCCGGACCCTCGAGGATTGAGCGCGGGGCCCTGACCTCACCGAGCGCGTTCAGTAGAGTGCGCCGCAGACAGGAGGGTCCCATGATCACCAAGATCGCGTTCGTCAGTCACCGCTCGAAGGACATGGCTGCCGACAGGCGCTTCTATGGAGAGTTGCTCGGGCTGAAGCTCACCAACGACTTCCAGGGCAAGTGGGTGGAGTTCGACACCCCCGACGGCAAGACCATCGCGATCGAGCAGTTCTCTCCCGAGGGCTCCCCGCCGACCCTCGCCCTCGAGACCGACGACATCGAGGCCGAGGTCGCCCGGCTCAAGCAGGCCGGCGTCGAGTTCCAGGGCGAGATCCTGGACAACAAGGTCTGCAAGATGGCCTTCGCCCGTGACCCGAGCGGCAACCTGCTGATGCTGCACCAGATCGCCCCGGACCGCCTCAAGGGCTGAGTAGCCAAACGACGGCGCCTTCTAGCGGCCCTCGTGCGCGAGGGCCGCGCCGGCGAGGGCGTCCGCGAGCGGGGAGGACGCGCGGAACGCCGCCAGCTCCTCGGCCGTGGCGGTCTGCTCGACCGTGTCCAGCTGGGGGTAGACCTCTCGAGCGAGGGTCAGCTTGAAGCAGCGCCGAAAGGCGCGGATCGTCTCGAGGGCCTGGTCGAGCGGGAGCGGGTTCTTGCCGGGCGCGGCGTCGGGTGCGCCGCGGCCACGCAGCCGAAGCTTTCCGTCTTCGATCGGCATTTCGCCTTCGCCGCCCCCGCTGCGGAGCTTGAGGCGCTCGACTCCGTCTTTGTCCTTCACGCGCACCGCGCACACCAGCACGCGCTGGCCGACCGCATACGGCGTCCAGCGTACGGCGCAGGGCCAGTCCTTGAAGCGCAGCACCTCGACGGTCTCCTGCCCCTCGGCCCCGGCGATACGGGTCTCGACCTTGAGCACGAAGGCCTCGTCCCCGAGCTCGACGATCGTGCCCACCACCACCAGGTCCGAGCTGCCCAGCATGTCGTAGAGGTCGAGGGGCAGATACTTCGCCGCGCAGGGAGAGCTCAGCGAGAGCAGCGCGAGCAGCGCGAGCACGCCGCGGGAGAGGAACGTCATGCAGCCTCCTGGGCTCCAAGGGTAACCCACCCCTGGCCGCCAGGGCTTGGACGCAGCACCCGGCGGAGAGGTTCCCGCGCGGCGGCCTCTTCCGGTTGGCCGACCCGCTCTGGCTAGGGCGAGCGCGCCGCGCGGAACCCGAGGTTGGTGTAGCGGGCCTCGGGCAGGTCTCGTCCCCGGTTGGTCGGGCGACAGAGGCGGGCGTTGCTGTTCCAGCTCCCGCCGCGGTTCACCCGCAGGGGCCCGCCGCTCATGGACGGCGCGCCGTTGGTCGGGGTCTCTTCGTAGCCCGCGTACACGTCCTGCACCCACTCCAGAATGTTCCCTGCCATGTTCAGACAGCCGAAGGGCGAAGCCCCGAGCTCGCAGGCGTCGATCGGCGCGGTGTAGGGGAAGCCGTCGTCCCACTCAGCCTTCTGCAGGCCATAGAGCTCGCGCGAGTCCGCGGGCCACTCCCAGGTGGCGCTGCGGTCGGCGAGGTTCAGCCGGTCGGCGTTGGGCTCGCTGCTTCCCCAAGGCCAAAGCTGGCTCTTGGGCCCGCGCGCGGCGAACTCCCACTCGGCTTCGCTCGGCAAGCGCAGCCCCGCCCAGCTGCAATAAGCGGTCGCCTCGATCCAGCTCACGTTGAACACCGGGTGGTCCTCGGCGGCCGTATGGGCAGCGTCGAGGGTCGGGTCGGGCTCCGCCGCGCCGCTCTGGGCGCAGAATTCGCGGAACTGTCGCCAGCTGATCTCGTGCTTGCCGAGGAAGAACCCGCTGCTGAGGGTCACCCGGTGCGCGGGGTGTTGATTGAATTCGGGTGCCTCGTCGTCCCCCATGTCGAAGCTCCCTGGCCACACCCACACCAGGATCGAGCCGTCCTTGGCGTTGGTGTACTCGCCCGCGGCGTCGCCGAACACGAGGCCCTCCGGCAGCGGAAGCGTAGGCCGTCGGGTGGGGTCCAGGGCGCGAAACCACCGCGGGGCCGTGGCCTCAGGCGCCTCCGGGGGCGGGGGAGGCTCTGCCTCGACGGGGCGCGCCTCGAGGGGGGAGCGCCCTCCGCCTCCGCCGCCGCCTCCGCCTCCGCCTTCGCCTGCGCCGTCGGCCAGCGAGCCCGACACGACCGCGCCGATCAGGAGCGAGAGGCCCAGGGCGCCGCCGACCGCGGCCGCCAGCCACAGCGGCGGCCCCCTGCGCGCGGGCCCGTCGTCGGCCGCCGACTGCAGGCGGCGCAGCTTGCGGCCCAGGGAGGCGACGGAGCTGACCCGGGCCTCGGGGTCCTTCTCCAGGCAGCGCAGGATCAGCGCCTCGAGGCGTGGGGGCACCCGGACTCGCAGCGACGGCGGCGCTGGGGGGTCGGTCAGGGTGTGCGCGAGCACCTCGTGAAAGCTCTCCCCGACGAAGGGTGGGGAGCCGGTCAACGCGGCGTAGAGCACGCTCCCCACCCCGTAGACGTCGGTCCGCTCGGTCGCGGTCTTGCCCTCGCCGCGCGCTTGCTCCGGCGCCCAGTAGCCCGGCGTGCCCTGCAAGGTGCCGGTCCTGGAGAGCTGGGCCGAGGCCTCCCGCGAGACGTCCTTGGTGAGGCCGAAGTCGGTCAAGACGTAGCGCCCCTCGGCCGCGCAGAGGACGTTGGCGGGCTTGAGGTCGCGGTGCAGGATCCCCTCGGCGTGGGCGACGCTCAGCGCCTCGCAGAGCTGCGCTCCGAGCTCGATCGCGTCGGCCGCGGCGAGCGGACCGCGCCGCAAGCGCTCCTCGAGGCTCTCCCCCAACACCCGGCGCATGGCGAACCAGGGGACGCCCCCCTCCTCCCCGGCGTCCACGATCTGCACCAGGCCGGGGTGACGCAGCTTTACGAGGGCCTGGATCTCGCGCTTGAAGCGGCGCAGGAGGTTGGCGTTCAGCGCGCTCGACTCCACCCCGTGGAACACCTTGATCGCCAGCTCGAGCCCCGAGTCTGGGTGGCGAGCGAGGTAGACCGTCCCCATGCCCCCGCGGCCGAGCTCGCCCAGGGTGGTGTAGCGGCCGAATCGTGGCGCAGCCTGGCTCACTCCGCGGGCCCTCTGAGACGCCTCACCGTAGCCCAGGCGGTCTCGACTCGCGAGCTGCGACCCCGGCGGCCACGAGGGAGCGACGCGCGGGCTCGCCGCCCCCGTGGACGGCTCAGTGCGCCCAGTCTGGGACCACGGCGGGGTCGATCCCCATGGTCACGCCGCAGAGCGCCCAGAACACGACCACGACCAGGAGCACCCCGAGCGCGTTGAACCACAGGCCTGCGCGGACCATGGCCTTGATCGGGACCCAGCCCGAGCCGAACACGATCGCCTGCGTCGGGGAGGCGACGGGCATCATGAACGCGCAGCTCGCCGAGAGCGTCGCGGGGATCATCAGCGCGCGCGGGTCGGTCCCGAGCGCCTTCCCCGCCTCGGCCAGGATCGGGAGGACCATCTCCGTGGTCGCCGTGTTGCTGGTGAGCTCGGTCAAGCCGGTCAGCACCACGCACACGAGGGAGACCACGACCAGGGGCGAGACGCCTCGCAGCGCGGCCAACCCCCCGCCGACCCAGGCCGAGAGCCCCGACGCCTTGAACCCCGCGGCCAGCGCGAAGCCGCCGCCGAACAGGAGGAGCATGCCCCAGGGGAGCTCCTGGGTCATGCGCCACTCCATGAGCCGCTCGCCTGGGCGGTCGGCCGAGGGGAGCACGAAGAGCAGGATCGCCATCAGGACGGCCACGAAGGCGTCGTCGACGTAGCCCGCCTCGAACAGCGGCAGGTGGCTCCAGCCGGGGACGCTCGCGCCGCCGCGGGTCAACCACAGCAGCGCGGTCGCGCCGAACACGCCGCAGGTCATGACCTCGTCGCGGCGAATCGGCCCCAGGGCCTTGCGCATTTCGGCGATCACCTCGCGGCCACCGATCAGCCGGTCGTTGGGCAGCCTCGAGGGCACGCGGGTCAGGAGGACCCAGCCCAACGCCAAGAACACCGTCGACAGCGGGAGCCCCAGCAGCAACCACTCCGCGAAGGCCGGCGGCGGCGCGTCGGGGAAGAGCGTGGTCAGCACGCGGCTGTAGGAGAGGTTCGGAGGGGTGCCCACCAGCGTGGCCATGCCCCCGATGTCGGCGGCGTAGGCGATCCCGAGCATGGCGGCCACCCCGAGCGGTTGCACCGCGGCCAGGTCCTCGCTCCGCTCGCGCACCGCCTGCAGCACCGAGAGCACGATCGGCATCAGCACCATGACGGTGGCCGTGTTCGAGATCCACATCGAGAGGAAGGCCGAGGCGAGCATGAAGCCCAGCACGACCTGACGCGGGCGATCGCCGACCCGATGAATGATCCAGAGCGCGAGGCGCTTGTGCGCGCCCGAGGCCTGCAGCCCCAACGCGAGCATGAACCCGCCCAGGAACAGGTAGATCACCGAGGCGCTGTAGTTGGGGGCCACCTCCTTGATCGGCTGGATCCCGAGCAGCGGGAGCAGCACCAGCGGCAGCAGCGAGGTCACCGGAATCGGGATCGCCTCGGTCACCCACCACACCGCCATCCACACGGCCACCGCGGCCATGCGCCCCACGCCGGGAGCGGCGTCCGGGCTCGCGAGCGCGATCGAGGCCGCCACCGCCGCGGCCGCCGCGGGTCCTGCCGCCAGCTTGGCGAGCGCGCGTCGGTTCGAGGAGGGAGGGCGATCAGGCGAGGGGGCGGGCTCGTTCACGGACGAGGACGATAGCCCGCTGAGGCGCGCGCCGGCAACACGCTCCCGCAGCTCGCCTGCACGACCGCACCCGCCGGCGGAGTCGCCGGCGGGTGCCAGGATCGGGGTTCAGGAAGGAAGGGTGAGGGGTCTACTGGAAGGGCGCGCCCTTCTGGATCCAGTTGAGCAGGGTGTCGTAGGGCTGGGAGCCCACGTCGAAGACCTTGACCGGGTGTCCGCGCCCGACCGCGCGGCGCAGCAGACTCGAGTTGGCCGGGTCGCCGAGGTTCACCTCGTTGATCACGGTCTGGTAGTCCCGGGTGTCGTTGGCCAGGCCCGCAGAGAGGCGGAAGTCGTCGTCGTTGGTGTGGCAGCCGGAGCAGCTCGCGATCACGGGCTTGGCGTCGACGAGGTAGGTCGGGTTCGCCGAGAGCGGGGGCGGGCCCTGGGCCGCGGCGCCGCCGTCGTAGACCGCGCCCCCCGAGATCCACGCCAGCACGAGGTCGTAAGTCGCCGAACCGACCGGCCACAGGCCGCCGCCTGCGTGGGCCACCGTGGCCGAGCCCTTCTGCAGCAGGTTCGACGACGCGGGGGCGTTGACGTCGACCTGGGCGAGGGTGGCCTGGTAGTCGGCCATGTCGTCCGCGAGCCCGGCCGAGAGCGTGTAGCCGGTCTGCATGGTCGAGTGGCACGCGACGCAGCTCGAGAGCGCGGGCTTGAGGCTGTTGAGGTAGTCGTAGACGCCGTTGGCGGGCGGCGGGGGCGCGGTTCCTGCGCCGGGGGTCGCGCTGCCTGCGGTCGCCGCCGCGCCGAGGCGCGCCAGGACTAGGGGGCCGCTGGCGTCGCGGGCGCCGATCATGAGGGTCGACGCGTCCTTGGAGAACAGGCTGAAGATCCCGGTGGTGGGGGGGAGTCCGATCTCGTCGGGCCAGCCGCCGTTGGCGTCGCGGTAGACCAGGCGCCCGCTGGCGAGGCCCGCGTAGAGCGTGGAGTCCTGCCAGGCCAGGCAGGTGGGGGCGTCCTGGGTGAAGCTGACGAGGGTGTCGAAGCTCAGGCCATCCGCCGTCGAGAGGACGCTGCCCGAGATCGGCGCGCCGCCCACGAGGTCGAAGGTGGCGACGCTGAACACGAGCAGCTCGGCGCCGCGGGCGTCGGTGACCACGAGCATGTCGGTGACGCTCTGGCTGAAGTTCGGGCCAGGAGCGGCGCCGGGCACCGCGAGGGCCTCGACCGCCGCGCCGCTCACCTTGCGCAGGCCGACCTGAAGGGACCCCGCGTCGGTGACGCCGACCCAGGTCGACCCCAGGAAGCCGACCGCCGCGGTGGGCACGCTGCTCCCGAGGTCGGCCGTCGAGGTCGCTTGGCCGGCCGCGTCGAGGGTCCACAGCTCGCCGGCGAGGCCCGCGCCGCCCAGGAGGGCGACGGGGGCGCCCGCGACGGTCGCCACGTGCAGCTCGTCGAAGGGGGTGTCGTTGACCAGCGTCCAGGTCCCCACGCCGTTGGCCTCGGTGCGCTGATAGAGGTCGCCCGCGCCGTCCGCGGTGCCGAGGAAGGCCTCGCTGCCGGTGCTCGCCACGCTGGTCGTGGTCGCGCCCAGCTGGGCCTCTTCGATCGCCTGGCCGCCGACCAGGAGCGCGCGGGAGGCAGAGATCGCGAGCAGGTCGCTGCCGTTTGCGGCGATCGAGAGTCCGTCGATCGCGTCGTCGGGGTTCGTGCCGGCGGAGACGCTGGTGTAGGAGTAGCTCGCCGCGCGGCTGGGGGCGGGCAGGCTCGAGGCGGTCGCCCCGCCAGCCGTCGATCCCGGGGCGGTGCTCGAGCTACGGCCCGAGCCGCCGCCGCAGCCCGAGGCGCTCAGCCCGAGGGACAGGGTCAGGCTCGCGAGGCAGACGCAGCGGAGGGTGAAGGAGCTGAGCACGTTCATGAATCGATCCTGCGGTTGGGCGCCAGCGGCCGGGGGTGGAGCTGAGCCAGAAGCAGCGCCTCGGCGCGGCATTCGCCGAGGCGCCACTTCGTGGACAGTTCGGAGCTGGAAGGCGACGCCGAGTCGACCTTCATGGTGAGTGGGTGCGCGCGGGGTTGCGCGTTCGACCCCCCCAGATGCAGGAACGCGGGCTCATGTAACAGAGAAAGCGAAATTTCTTTGGGAGCTGCGACCTGGGTCGCAGGGAGCTGACCCTTACTGGAGGGTCACGCGGTCGAGGGTCGCGCTGACCTCGGGCTTGGCGCGATCCTGGACGGGCACGTCGCCGACGACGGCCAGCACGGTGTCGCCCTTGCCGTCGGGCGCGGGCTTCACGACGAAGGCCTCGACCTGGCCTTCGCTCGCGGGGCGCAAGCCGGAGACCTGGGTCACCTGCTTCTGCTCCACGTCGAGCACGTTGACCGCGCTGTCTCCCGCGTTGGCCGCGAAGACCTTCGTGCCGTCGCTGGAGAGGGCCAGGCCGCGGGTGGAGTTGCGCGTCGAGTCGCTGGGGAGGGTGAAGTCCTCGCGGAAGGTCAGCGCCTGCAGGTCGAGCGCGTAGAGCCGCGCCTGCTGCAGCGAGCCGACGTAGCCCGAACGCCCGCTGGGCTCGACGACCACCGGCCCGAAGGGGTCGGGGACCCGTCCGTCGGCGAGGAGCTCGGGGAAGGTGATCGAGGACAGGCGCTTGGCGCTCTGGACGTCGATCACGTCGATTGACGCTCCAGTCTGCCCGAAGCTGCCGGTGTTGGTGACGAAGAGCAGGCTCCCGAACCGGGTCAGACCGGTGGGGTTGAAGGCGGTGGTGCGGATCAAGGCCCGGGGCTCGAGGCGTTGCTGCTGGCGATCGAGTCGCAGCGCGAGGACCACGCCTGGGTTGTGGTCGCCCTCGGCGTCGGTGTTCGCTGCGCAGAGGAACACGGTGTCGCCGACGAGGGTCACGCCGGTCACGTCGGTGAGCAGCAGAGGCCGCTCGCCGACGTCGACGCCCTGACTGTTGCGAGCGCCCGCGGGCCAGGTGGCGCTGAGCGCGCCCACGTCGAACCAGGTGACGTCGTCGCTGCTGCGCGCGGTGCTGGGGTCGAAGATCGCCACGCCTTCGAAGCCTGCGCCCTGGGTGGGCAGCAGCGCGAGGTCGGGCTGCACGAGCTCCAGCGCGCCGAGGCCACGCCCCGCGCCGAGCTGCTCCGGGAAGAGGGAGAAGGCGCGAACGAGCAGAGGGAGCTCGCCCGAGGTGTCGAGGACCCTGAGCACGCCGTTGGCCTCGACCACGTACATCAACTCGGCTTCTGGTTCGGCGGCGACGTCCGATACGGTCGTGTTGGCACCGAAGTCGACGAAGGCGTCTCGGACCGCGGGGACCTTGGGCGCCGACGAGGTGCCGCGGCGGGGGGTCGAGAGGCTGTTGACGCGCTGCGTCGACGCCGGGGAAGCCGAGCCTGCTTGGAGGCTCGTCAGCTCGTCCGTGGACGTAAGTTGATTGTTCTCAGAGGTCGAAACCCCGGAGCTGAGGGTCGCGGTCGCACCCGCGGCGGCCGTCCTGGTGGCGGACTGCGCTCCATGGTGCGGCCGTTGGCCGCACCCGAGCATCCCGACTCCCACGATCCCGATCAGGAAGAGCGAACGTGCGTGCTCTGAATCCATGATCCTCCCAAGGCACTGAGAGCAATGGAGGTGCCGGAGGTGTAAAGCCCTGCGTCACGAGTCCGTAAAAGGCGGCTGGAACCGACTCTGTGCACTTCGTTCGCGGCCAAGGGTCGAATCGGGGGGGGCGCGAACCGAAAAAACCAGAAGACGGGTGTGATATTCAGGGCCTGGACTCACATACTTGAGCGTGGAGTGTCCTCCCCTACCTCTGAACCTCGCCCGTGAGTCGGCGATCGGCGACCTCGAGGCCCATGCCCTCGAGTGTTCGCGCTGCGCCGAGCGGCTCGGCGACCTCCGGCGGGTGGACCGCGTGCTTCGGGCCGCGGTGGCTTCCCGCGAGGTGGCGCCGCCTTGCCCGCCTCCCGGTGCGCTGCTCGGCACCCTGACCCCCGCCGCGATCGAGCACCTCTCCGAGTGCGCGGACTGCCGCTACGCCCTGCGCGCCGCGCGGGCCGCCGACGCGGGGGCCGCCCACGGGTGCGTGACCTGGGACGCCGCGCTGCTCTACCCGCAGGACACCCAGGGCAGGCAGCGGCTCCAGCGCGCCGAGGCTCACAGCTGGAGCTGCGCGTCGTGCGGAGAAGGGCTCGAGGCCCTGCGGCTGCGCGAACGCGCCCTGGCCGAGGCCGTGTGCGAGGCGGAGCCACCCACCTCGCGCTGCCCGAGCCCCGAACAGCTCCTCGATTGGCTGGACCGGCCGCGCGAGGGAGCGCGCCTCGAGCACTTCGTGCGTTGCCGGGAGTGCCGGGAGGACCTCCGCCTGGCCAACGCCGTGGGCCACTCCAGGGGATCCGGACGCATGGCGCCGGGCGCTGCGCCCGCGCCCGCGCGCGGGCGCAGCGGTGGCACCTGGACTCAGCGCGCCGTCATGGGGGGGCTCCTGCTCCTGGCGCTGGGCGCGACCTCGCTCCTGCTGGTCGACGCGGCGCGCAACCAAGACGACGCCCGCGGGACCGGTTCGCAGCCCGACGCCAGCTCCGCCGACGACGTCTCCCCGACCGGGAGTCGGAGGCGCGACCCTGGGGCGGAGCCGAGGGGGGAGGCTGGCGACGGCCTGGACGCGGGCCGGACGACCCTGAACCCCGACCGAGGAGCCGGCGGATTGCCCCTGCCCGCGGACCTGACCCGCGCGACGACCGACCGCACTCGGCCTGGACTGGACGACGTGCCGACCAAGCTCCCGCCCCTCGAGGGCGAGGGTGAGCGCTTCGTGACCGGCAAGAACCCGCTGGACGGCGGCCTGATCAAGGCTCGCGCACAACGGGACCCCCTCGTCCAGGAGGGGGGCCGCCTCGACGGTCAGGTGCGTCAGGACACCCCCGATGTGGCGACGACGCCCGACGCAGCGCCCCAGACCCTCGTCGTCCTGGCCGCAGACGACGTCGACGTGCTCACCCCGGGCGCCCTGCAGTGGACGGCGCTCGTCCCGGGGCCGCTCGAAGCCGGATCGCGCCTGCGCACCGCCGACGCCGCGGGCGCCCTCGCCGTCGAGCAGGCCAGCTTGACCCTCAGCCCCCAGACCAACCTCACCCTGACCGAGGGCCTGGTCCTCAAGACGGGACAGCTCTACGTCGACGGCAACCTCAGCCTCACCCACGCCACGTGCGCGGTCGTCGTCGCCGGCCAGGCGTTGTTGCACGGCGTGCCGGGCGAGGTCGCCGTGGCGCTGGTCGCTGGCCAGGCGATCTGCCGGGACGGCAGCGGGGTCGAGGTTCACCTGCGACCGAGCGAGGTCGTCCATGTCAGCGCCGAAACCGGACTCGGCGCCGTCGAGAGCTTCCCCCCCGAGGAGGGCACCCCTGGCCCGCCCGAGTGGGTCACCGAGAAGCAAGCCTCCTTGACCCCGACGGGGTCAGCGTCGGGCACCGGCGCGGGCATGGAGGCCGAGACTCAGACCGGCCACGGCATGGGCAAAGGCGACGACGACCACGACGACAAGGGCATGGGCAAAGGCAAAGGCGACGACGACCACGACGACAAGGGCATGGGCAAAGGCAAAGGCGACGACGACGACAAGGGCCGAGGCAAAGACGACGACGACGACGACGACGACAAGGGCCGCGGCAAAGGCGACGACGACGACGACGACGACAAGGGGAAAGGCGAGGACGACGACTGACCCGACTCTGCCGATCCCGAGGGGGGGCCGCACACCACAGATCCCGTGAAGACCCGCGCTGAACGGTTCACCGACGAAAAGAGCCTCGTCGAGGCTCTGATCCGCAACGACGCTGCGGCGTGGGAGGCGTTCGTCCAGCGGTATGAGCCCCTGGTGCTCGGCGTGGCGCGGCGAACCCTCAACGAATCGGGCGCCAGCGACCCGGACAGCCTGGCCCGCGACGTGACGAACGAGGTGTTCGCGGACCTCCTCGCCGACGATCGCCGCGCCTTGACCCGCTTCCGGCAGCCCTGGTCGTTCAAGGGTTGGTTGGGGGTCGTCACCGCCCGGCGCGCCCGACGCATGCTGCAGCGCACCTGGCGCCAACCCGACCAGGAGCTCCCGGTTGGCGTCTCTGCGGGCGGGCCGTCCCCGGCGTCCGATCTCGGGCGCGTCGAGGAGGTCGAGCACGTGCGACGAAGCCTCGAGGAGCTCAAGCCGGCGGATCGCTTGGTGCTCCAGCTCTTCTACGAGGGCGGCCACTCCTACAAGGAGATCGCCGAGATGCTCGGGCGCCCGGTCAGCGGCGTGGGCGTGGTCCTCGCGCGTGCCCGCGAGCGCCTCGGGCGCTTGCTCGAGGCGCGCAGGCGCTGATCAGGCCTGCGGATCGTCCGCGGGGCTGCACACCCGGTTGCGGCCGGTGTTCTTGGCCCGGTAGAGGGCCGCGTCCGCGGCCTCGAACAGCGCTTCGGGGGAGCTCAAGCCCTGCTTCGTCGCCACGGCCACGCCGAGGGAGATCGTGACCGGGATCGACCCCCCTGCCACCTCGAAGGCGTGCTCCTCGACCGTGCGCCGCAGGCGCTCGGCGGTGGTCAGGGCGGGCTTGAGCGCCTGATCGCGGAGCAGGAGCACGAACTCTTCGCCGCCGTAGCGGGCGAAGATGTCTTCCTGGCGAGTCGCGACCTCGATCCGCCGACAGAGCGACTTGAGCACCTCGTCGCCCGCGCTGTGCCCGTGGCCGTCGTTGATCCGCTTGAAGTGATCGACGTCGAGCACGATCAGGGCCAGCGGGCAGTCGTGACGAACCGCGAAGGAGAACTCCGACTTCATGCGGTCGAGGAGGTAGCCCTTGTTGTAGACGCCCGTCAGGGGGTCGCGGACCGCGGAGGAGTAGAGCTCTTGCTGGTAGTTCGCGGTGAGCGCCGACTGGAAGCGCAGCTCCAGCAAGACGTCGTTGCCGAGCTGGAGCTTGTCGCCGTCGCGCAGCTGATGCGGGTCTTGCCCCAGGGGCTGGTTGTTGCAGAGCGTGCCGTTGGTGCTCCCCAGGTCGCGCGCGGTCATGGTCCCGTCGCGGGCGAGGGTGACCTCGGCGTGCTTGCGCGAGATCCCGTCGTCCTGGAAACACACGTCGCACTCGTCACGGGAGCGCCCGAGCACCAAGGCCCCCTCGAAGATCTGGTGCCGATCGCCTCGGTCGATCCCCGCGAGGACGATCAGGTAGGGGGACGTTTGCGGGGCGTCGGGGACGAGGTTCTGGCGCCGGGTGGCCAGGGTCTCGCGTTCGGGCGGGAGCGTCACAGGTTCACCGTAGCGCCGACAGGGGTCGGTCGGCAAGTCGAGGCACCTTTCGCCCGCAGGCAGAGCTGGCTTGGCTGTGTAAGCCTCGGGGCAGGGTGCGAACGCGACGGGCTCCTGCCCAGGAGAACGCAGGGTCGCGGCGAACTCAGCGCGCCCAGACCGGGATCGGTCGCCCGAGGCTCCGGTCTGGGTCGGCCGCGCGGTTGACGAGGCCGTTGAGGCCGCGGCGGTAGTCGGTGACCTGGCTCTTGGCTTGGCGGGTCGCCTGGCGGTCTCCGAGGGCGATTCCGTGAATGTGCGGGTCGAAGGGGTCGTGGCCGCGACCCCGACTCCAGGCGGCGAACCCGGCCTGGCGCAGCGACTGAACCATGTGATCGACCGTCGTCCGCGACATGCCTCGGGTCCGCACGTCGATCGCGCCGCCGCCGTCGTGGGTCCCGCCGCTCGCGGCCACGGTGCGGTTGTAGCTGCCCTGCACGAGCTGGAAGGCGAAGCCCTCGTGGCGGTATTTTTGGCGCATGATCACTTTGGCCCGGTCGAGCAGCTCCTTCGTGCGCCGGTTCAGCTGAACGCTGCCATAGGGCCCTGCGACCCGCACGCGGGTGTAGTCGGCCTTGGGCGCCTTGCGACTGAACTCCGCGAGCCGCTGCGCGACCCGGTCTCCCCGGCGCTTCTCCTCGACGAGGGCGGTCCAGGTGGGGCCGTTGACCACGCCGTTCGCTCGCAGGCCGTGGTCGCGCTGGAGGGCCTTCACGGCGCGCTCGGTGACCGGCCCGAAGTCGCCGTCGAGGGGGCCGGGGGCGTAGCCACCGCGGCGCAAGTAGCGTTGGACGCGCAGCACGTGAGGTCCCGAGTCGCCGGAGCGCAGGCCCTTGGTGACCGCGACCTTCCCGGTGGCGTCTTCTCCCTTGGCGGCCTGACGCAGCTCGCGCCAGGTCGCCGCGTTGGCGACGCCGTTGACGCTGAGGAAGCGCGAGCGCTGAAAGCCGCGCACCTTGGCAGCGGTCAGCGAGCCGAAGGTCCCATGGCTCGTGCGCGACCAGAACCCCCGGGCGCGGAGCAGGTCTTGCAGCGCGACCACGGCGGGCCCCTTGTCGCCCTGACGGAGGACCGGGTCGCCCGCGGGGGCGGGCGCGGGGGGCGGCGGGGTCGCGTTCGCGTAGCTGCGAACCAGGCTCAGGAAGTGGTCCCAGCGCCAGTGCCTGCCAGGGTCGGTGTGCCGGCTCGCGCCGCCGAACGCGCCGCGCGTGTTCGGGTCGGGGACCTCGGAGTGACCGATGATGTGACGGCGGTCGATCGGGATCGTGTAGCGCTCGCAGAGGTAGGCCACGAGGCGCGCCGAGGCTCGATACTGCGCCGCGGTCGTGTCGGCGCGCGCCGTGAAGCCGCCGTGCTCGATCCCGATCGAGCGCTGGTTGACCTCCCAGTTGCCCGCGTGCCAGGCGATGTCGTGGTTGGCCACGCTCTGGTAGATCGTGCCGTCCTTCTGCACGTCGTAGTGGGCGCTCGCGTTCGCGCGTGGACTCTGGAACCACCCCGAGGCGTTCTCGCCCTCGGCCTTGTGGATCACGATCGTGTTCACGAAGCTCCGCTTCGCTGGGGTGAAGTTGCTGCTGTGGGCGGGGCGCTGCTTGATCGCGGGTCGATCGACCGCGGAGGCCGGAGCCGCGGCGCAGATCGTCGCGGCAAAGGTCGCCGCGACACAGGCGTAGAGCCGTGTTGCCATGGTGAGTCTGCTTTCTCGGGGAGGGGAGAGGTGCTGGACCCCGTGCAACGCGGGGGCCAGAGCGGTCACGCTCCCTAACTGGTGGCGTCGTGAGACCCGCGCCCCCGAGCGGCCTCCGCAGGGCGCCAAGTACTCAGTTCAGCTCCCTTTCTTGGGGACCTCGACCCGGGACGCAGCGTGCGCCTGCCGCGCGTCTCCGCTTCCGCGCTGCAGCAGCCGTCCCCGCACCCTCGGAGACCACTCGCTTTGCAGCGACCTCCCTCCATTGCAGACTCGCTCGCGCTGCCACCGCTGGGGTGCACCGATCGCCCAGCGCCTCAGGCGTTCGGGTTGTCCGGGTCCAGGCTCGCTGCCAGCATGCACGCACGAAGCGAGGTCGCATGCAGAAGGTTCGAGGGCTCCTGACCCTGGTCTTGGTGCTGGGAGGGGTGGGCTACTTCCTCTACTCCCAGAGCGGAGAGAAGGCCTTCAACGGCTACATCCTCCAGGCGCGTCCCTGGCTGGAGAAGAGCGACGCCACCCTCAACCAGTTCGCGGCGTGGCTCAAGCGCTCGGAGATCGTCGACGAGAGCGCCCCCAACGGAGCCGAGCAGAAGGCCGTGCTCGAGGCAGACCTCGCCCCGATCGTCGAAGCCTACCGCGGAGTCGTGCAAGGCCTGCACGCCATCCCCTGCGAGGACCCCGAGATCAAGCCCATGAAGGCACAGCTCGACCTCTACGGGAGCAAGCGTCTGGAGTTCCTCGAGCAGTTCCAGGCCTGGGTCCTCGACCCGGAGGGGCAGTCCCCGCCAGACCAGCAGCTGGTCGCAGCGTCGGACGGGGGGCTCGTCGAGTTCCAGCGCTTGAGGGCGGCCTACTTCACGAAATACAACCTGCACGAAGAGACGAAGTAGCCAAGCCACGGCCGGCCCCGCAGCTCAGCGCATGAGGTCGACCCTCAACAGGGCGCCGGGAGCGCCGAGCCTCGGTCCGCGGAGGCGCTCTGGCACGCGACCCGCGAGCGGGTAGGGTTCCTCCGTGACCGCAAACCTCGGCGAAGCTTACGACGCACGCTACTTCCAGAGCTACACCGGACGACTGCCCTACACCCGCGAGCGGCCCGAGTGGCTGCAGCTGTTCGGTCACCTCGCCGACTTGGTCGTGGAGCGCGTGGCGCCGCAGCGCGCGCTCGACGTCGGCTGCGCCATGGGCTTCCTGGTCGAGAGCTTGCGCGACCGGGGGGTGGAGGCCTTCGGGGTCGACGCCTCGGCCTACGCCCTGAGCCAGGTGCGCGAAGACCTGCGGCCGTACTGTTGGCAGGCCGACGCGGCGCGGCTCGAGACCGACGAGGCCTACGACCTGGTGGCGTGCGTCGAGGTCCTCGAACACCTGGACGAGCGCAGCGCGCTCGCGGCGCTCGAGCGCCTGACCCGGCTCGCCCCCCGCGTGCTCTTCTCGTCGTCACCCGACGACCACGACGAGGCGACCCACGTCAACGTGCGGCCGATCGACTACTGGGTCGACGCCTTCGCCGCGCGGGGGTTTCGCCCCGTGCACGGCGTCGACCTCTCGTCCTTCGCGCCTCAGGCCATGCTCTTCGAGCGCGGGTCGCCGACCAAGGGCGCGCGCGACCTCTACGTCGGCTGGATCGAACGCGGCGTCGAGCTGCACCGCCTGCGCGCCGAGGCCGCGCGCGCACACGAGGAGCTGACCGAGGCCAAGACGGAAGCGCGTGAGCTGCGAGCCGAGCTCGGAGCGATCGTGCGCTCCGACGGGTGGAAGCTGGCCGAGGCGCTGCGCGGTGGAAAGGAGCGCTTGCTGCCCAGCGGAACCCGTCGCCAGCACGCCTTCGTCGCTGCGCGTGAGCTCGCGCTGCGCGCGCTGCGCGGGCGCGCGCCGGAGCACGACGAGGCAGGCGTCGCCGAACCCCAACCCCAGGCTCCGGCGCCCACGCGGGAGGCCTTCGCGGCACCCTTCTTGCGCGGGCAAGGCCTGGAGATCGGGGCCTTGCACTATCCGCTCCCCGTGCCGGCGGGGGTCGAGGTCAGCTACGTAGACCGGCTCACCCGCGAGGAGCTCCTCCAACGCTACCCCGAGCTCGACCCCCGACGCGTCGCTGCGCCGTCTCGGATCGACGACGGGTTCACCCTACGCACGGTCCCGGACGGCTCGCAGGACTTCGTGATCGACAACCACGTGCTCGAGCACGCTCCCCACACCCTCGAGACCCTCGCCGCGTGGTCACGGGTCCTGCGCCCTGGGGGACACCTCCTGCTCGCCGTGCCGATCGCGGCCCAGTGCTTCGACCGGCGGCGGCCGTTGACGCTGCTCGAGCACTTCCTCAGGGACCAGCGCTTGCTCGACGCAGGCGACGCCGAGGCCCTCGAGGTCCGCGCCCTGGCACACTACCGCGAGTGGGTGCGGCTCTCCGAGCCCGAGGTGCTCGGTGAGCGCGGAGCAGCTCGCCCGACCCGCACGCCCGCCCAGGTCGAGGCGCGCGCGCGCCAGCTGCTCGCGGAGGGCGAGGAGATCCACTTCCACACCTTCTCCGCGGAGTCCCTCGCCGAGCTGCTCGAGCACGTGTGTCGGCACGTCGATCCGAGCCTGGAGCTGCTCGCGCTGGAGGCCGCCGGCATCGAGGCCCTCGCTGCGCTGCGCAAGCTGCCCCAGCACCAGGGCCCCGGCGAGTTGGATCGCGGGCAG
>JAGQRJ010000030.1 GCA_020425635.1 Planctomycetota bacterium
CAACACTGCTGGCCGCACTTCGAATCCACGAGCGGAGCGAGTGGTGAGAAGTGCGGGCTAGCCCCTCGGGTCTGCCGTGGTCTCCCGACCAGGGCGGCGTGGTTAGCGGTCGGTGGAGTAGCTGAGGACGACCCGTTTGCCGTCTCGCTCGACGACGAGGGAGAAGCGGCTCTCCCCCTCGAGCTGCTCGAAGAGCGCCTTGCCAGCCTTCGGGCCCTGGGGCACCGGCTGACCGTTGATCGAGATCACCTTGTCGCCTGGCCGCAGCAGACCGAAGAGCGGGGCGGGGCCGCCTGGGTCCGAGAGCTCGGCTTCGCGCTCCTCGGCGGTCGTCGCCGTGGACTTGGGCTCCAGATCCTCCGCGTCCTCGAAGGTCCTGTATTTCTCGTATTTCTCGGCGAGCAGCGACGGAAGCTTCGCCGGTGCGCGGTAGGTGACCCCGGCCTTCGCCTTCAGCCAGGCTGGAGAGCGGGGGTCGCTGATGGGTGCCGCTTCGACCGCCGGCGCGGTGGCGGCTGGGGTCGCGTCGAATTCGGTCACCGCGGGCGCGGTGGTGCCAACGGGCGCAGGCTCCGCTGCTCCGCACGCCAGCCAGCACGCGACGCCACAGCCGACGGCGCCAGCCCCGAGCACCGAGCCCGCCAGGAACAACTTGATCGAATCCAACATGGTGGCCTCCGCGAGTCTTCCGTGACCTGTGCAAGCGCCGTACCGGCTCAAGACCCGGAGCAGAGCGACTGGGCCGTTCGGCAGGGACCCCCATTTCGGAAAACGGGAGCAGGGCCGCGGCAGCTGCAACGCAGGAACCGTCCACCCCCCGACACCCTGGCTAGCGGCGCTCGCGGTGCAGCTCGAGGCTGAAGGCGCGGGACCAGCGGACCGACGCGCGGACGCCGCGGAACTCGAAGCCGAGCTCGTTCGCGCGGTCGAGGGTCAGGCGGCGCACGGCGGAGGGCGCCTCGGCGCTGAGGCCGATCGCCAGCCCGACCGCGAGCGCGGCCGAGGGGTCCTCGGAGAGCAGCGGGAAGTGGACCCCGGTGACCGGGATCAGGCGCAGGCAGACCGCCGCGTGGAGCAGGGCCGGGACGGTGAGGAACGCGGCGGTGCCCCAGGCGCGCGCGCGCTCGGGTCCCGGCGCCCGCCGCAGGCCGAGGGAGAGCACGCTGCTCGCGAGCAGGAGCGCAGCGCCGAGCGCGCCCAGGGCCCCGAGCTCCTCGAGCCCGACCGCGAACACGTAGTCGCTCGGGGCGGAGGAGAGCAAAGCCTTCCAGCTCCCCCGGCCGAGGCCCGCGCCCCAGGGAGAGGCCTCGCGGACCACGCCCGCCAACCCGCGGGTGTCGGCGGTCAGGCTCGCGGCGAGGAAGCTCGCGACGCGCCAGCGCACGTAGGGGTACGACGAGGCGATCAGGGTGGCGACGACGCCCAGTCCGAGGGCGCCGGCGGCGGCGCGCCAGCGACCGGCACCCGCCGTGCTGGCCGCGACCACCGCGAGCAAGAGCCCGAGGTGCGCGAAGTTGGGCTGCAGCACGCACACGGCGCAGGCGGCGAGCAGGGCCGCGGC
>JAGQRJ010000238.1 GCA_020425635.1 Planctomycetota bacterium
CGACCAGCTCAAGCAAGACCACGACGCCCAGGGCGCGACCCTCGTCCCCTACCGCAGCAACGTCGTCGTCGAGGGGGTGCTGCGCTGGGGCGGCGACGAGCTCGGGATCCTCGTTGAGGTCGACTCACTGGTCTTGCAAGCCGACGACCTGACGCGCCTGCGCGCGACCCTCGGCGACCTCGCCGCCGAAGATCGAGCGGGGCGGCTCAGGCTGCGCGAGCAGGTCGTCGCCCGGCTGGTCACCGCTCACGCCGCAGAGGACCGTCAAGCCCTCGGCGCCTTCGTCGCCGAGCTCGACGGTCAGCTGCAGGCGGCGAACCTCGAGCGCCTGGGGCCGCTGCCCGAGCAGGCGCAGGCGTGGCTCGAAGCCGGGCTCGCCGAGGGCGACCTGTCGGTCCTCGCCCAGGCGTGGGCGCACCCCGAGACCCCCCCTGCCCTGCGAGAGCAGCTCGCCGAGGCCATGACGAACTCGCTCAAGGCACGCCCGCTGGAGGGCACCTGGTATGCCCCCACCGAGTTCAAGCTCGCGCTGGGGTTCCGCCGCTACCCCGACCGCTCCGGAAAGCTGGTCTGGATCTCGAGCCTGCGCGCCGAGTTCCTCGAGGCGATCGCGGACACCCTGGCCCTGCTCGCGCTCAGCGACTCGTCTCCCTTTGGTTCGAGCCTCTCCGAGGTCCTCGAGCGCGCGGTGAGCAGCGGCGACGTGCTGCGGGGCATGAGCAAGGACCACGTGGTCCGCATTCAATTCGAAGGCCGCCCCTACCTGCCGACCACGGTCTCGCGCAGGGTCGACCCCGCGGTCGAAGAGTCCCCCGAGGTCGTGTGGGAGCAGTGGGTCATGCCCGACGGATTGCGGGTTTATTTTTACAACGGGCTCGTGTGCTGCACGGTGCCACGCCCCGAGTCAGACTGAACTCAGGAGCTGGAGGACGCGGAATGAATCGGGCTGGAATCCTGGGCGGCGCGCTGGCCGTCATGTTTCTGCTTCCTGCGACCGCGCAGGAGCCGCTCGACGGCCACACGTTCTTGCCCCTCGAGCGCTGGGGCAAGCTCGAGCCCGCCGACGAGGGCCAGCGCTTCTACGCGGAGGGTCGCTGGCTGGAGTGCAGCGGGAGCGAGGTGCTGCTCCTCGACCTGAGCGAAGGTCAGCGCGGGTTCTTCTACATCGACCCCAACAGCCGCCTGCAGCGCCTCCTGACCCAGGACCTGACCCCGGCGCGCACGAACTTGCTTCGCCGCAAGAGCAAGGCGCGGCTGTTCGGCACGGCGCGCAAGGTCGGGGGCAGGCTCGTGGTCGAGGTCTCCTCGGTGGAGGCGCTCGTGAGCGACTCGGAGCGGCTCGTGGCCGGACTCAACGCGCTGGGCATGGACGACCCCGCCCCCTACTCGGCCCTCGCCGAGGAGGCGCAGCAACTCGCCGAGCGCTACGGCGACGACGAACTGCGCGCCCTCGCGGAGGCGATCTCGCGCCGGCAAGCCCAGGTCGAGGCCGCGCTGATCGACCTCGAGGACACCCAGGCCGTACTCGACCTCGCGAAGCACCTGCAAGGGGTCAAGGACCGTCTCGGCGCGATCGCGCTGCTCGCGCGCGCCGAAGTCGCGGCGACCGAAGAGGCCCAAAAGGAGCGCCTGCGCGCGCAGCTCAAGGCCCTCGGCGCGACCCAGACCGGGGGCCAGTGGCGCTCCTACGAGGCGTTCAAGTCCGACGAAGGCTTCGTGCAGACCGCGGACAAGCGCTGGGTGCGCCCCTCCACGATCGAGTTCACCCAGGTGATCC
Organism: Planctomycetota bacterium; assembly: GCA_020425635.1. GTDB lineage: Bacteria > Planctomycetota > J058 > J058 > J058 > JAGQRJ01. Next base: position 1,778 of record JAGQRJ010000238.1, read on the forward strand.
TGGAGGAGCTCGAGGCGCAGAAGGGCAAGCTGGTGATCGTGCGCGAGAACCCAGTGGACGCCGCCCGCGCGGCGAACTCGGGGCGGCTCAAGCGCGGCCAAAACGCCGCCGAGGCGCGGGTCGCAGTGGGCATGCCGGCGCGGGTCGAGCACCGCACCCGCAAGAACCAGCTCGGCGAAGAGGTCCTCTGGACCCAGTGGGTCACGGAGGACGGCCGGCGCGCCTACTTCATGAACGGCGAGGTCGTGCGCGCGATCCCCGCCGACACCCCTTGGCTGCGCGAGCAGTAGCCGCCCTCACGATGCCCGAGTCCCTGCCCCCCCGCGCGTCGATCGTCGCGATCGGCGCCGAGCTCCTGGCGGGCGCCCTGGTCGACACCAACTCCGCCTGGCTCTCGACCCAGCTCGAGGCCCTCGGCTTCGACGTCGTGGGGCACCGCACCTGCGGCGATCAGCTCCCCCGAATCCAGACCTCGGTCGCCCAGGCCTGCGCCGAAGCCGAGGTCGTGATCCTCACCGGAGGACTCGGCCCGACCTCCGACGACCTCACCGTGTCGGCCCTCGCGGAAGCCCTCGGCTCGCCTCTGGAGTTCCATCCGCCGACCTGGGCGGCGATCGAAGAGCGCTTCGCAGCCTTCGGACGGACCCCCAACGCGCAGAACCGCCGGCAAGCGGAGCTCCCCCGGGGCGCGACGGTGCTCCCCAACGAGGTGGGCACGGCGCCGGGGCTCCGGGTCGAGCTCCACGGTGCGCGGGTCTACTCGCTGCCGGGCGTCCCCCGCGAGATGCGCTGGCTGTGGGCGAAGTGGATCGAGGCCGAGCTCCGCGAGCTCGCCCCTGGGGCCACGGAGGAGTGGATCTTTCGCACCGTAGGGCTGTCGGAGAGCGTCCTCGGCGAGCGCATGGCCCCGGTCGAGGCGCTGCCCGGCCTGGTCGTGCGCTACAACGTCGAGGAGGCCCTGGGAACGATCGTGGTCTCGCTGCGCGCCCGCGACGCAGCGGTCGTGCGCGAAGCCGAGCGCCTGAGCCGCGTCGCCGCCGGCGACTACCTCTGCGCCGAGGGCGACCAGACGCTCGCCGAGGCGCTGGTGGCCGACCTCGCGCGCCGCGGCCTGACCGTCGCGACCGCGGAGTCGTGCACCGGAGGCCGGGTCGCCGCGGCGCTCACCGGCGTCCCCGGGTCCTCGGCGGTGCTCCTCGAGGGTGTAGTGGCCTACGCCAACGTCGCCAAGGAGCGGCTCGGGGTCGACCCCGCGCTGCTCGCCGCGCACGGCGCGGTGAGCCCGCAGGTCGCCCGCGCGCTGGCGCACACCGTGCAGGCGCGCGCGGGGACGTCGCTCGCCGTGGGCGTCACAGGGATCGCCGGCCCTGGCGGCGGGAGCGACGAGAAGCCCGTGGGGCGGGTCTACTTCCACGCGGTCGGACCCGAGGCCGAGCTGCCCCTCGAGCGCACCTTCGGCGGCGAGCGCTCCCTCGTGCAGTCGCGGGCCACGGCGGTCGCCCTCGACCTCCTCCGACGAGTGTCCATGGAGCGCTGAGCGCCTCCACGCACTGCAACCGACACCGACCCGGGCCACCCACGTTGCAACGCGCTGCGAAGCCTTTAGGCTTGCGGCCTGCAGGGAGGATCCATGAGGAACGTAACTCGAGTCAGCTTCACGCTCGGTCTGGTGGCTGGCCTGGCCTGGGGCCAGGCCGGCGACGAGCACTGGTCGCGCCAGTTCGCCAAGCCCCAGAGCGCCACGAAGATGCACGCGGGCACGGGCATGAGCGACGGCGGCGGCAAGCCTACGATCAAGCGCGTGCGCTGGCACGACGGCAAGCTCTGGTTGGCCGGAGCCTGGGAGCCGCAGGTCGACCCGACCGACCTCACGAAGCGCAAGCCCAACGACTACTGGTACCTCTGGACGTGGTCGCCCGAGCTCGGCTACCAGGCCGTGTGCTACTACGGCAAGCAAGGGGGCCAGGGCCCGGACGGCAAGATCCATGACGTCGAGTTCCTCCCCGACGGGCGGATCGTGGTCGCCGGCGCCTTCACGCACATCGCCAACCCCGGCGGCACGGTCTATCGCGGGGTGAACGCGCTCGCGATCTACGACCCCAAGGAGCCCACCGCCGACCGCTGGAAGCCGCTTGGCGGGCCGCAATACAACGGCACGGTCAGCGGCGGCGGAGCGATCGACACGATCGCCTACGACCCCCAGGGCAACGACCTCTACATCGGACACACCGGCGAGGGGATCCGCTTCTCGGGCTTCCCCAAGTCGTCCAAGGTGCACCGCTACGACTTCGACACCCAGAGCTACGAGCCCATGTTCCCCGGGATCGGCGGCACGAAGCCCGTGATCCACCGGATCAAGGTCGACACCTCGACCAAGCCCTCGACGATCTACATCGGCGGGAAGTTCCACTACACCGCAGGCAACGGGCAGAACCCCGCGGTCAGCGACTCGACCGCCCGCTACAGCACGGGCTTCGCGGCCTACCAGGAGGGCACTGGCTGGCGCACCTTCCCCGCGGATCACCGCAAGAAGGGCTACCACGAAGACGAGCAGGTGCTGCAGCGCGCCGCCGACTTCATGCACTTCGACTCGGTGCACGTCATGGACTTCCACGTCGAGGGCGAGGAGATCTGGATCGTCGGCGCGTTCAGCGAAGGCAAGGGCAGCGGCGACACCCTGCGCGGGATCGCCAAGTGGGACGCCGCGAAGGAGGTGTGGGTCGACCCGACCGGCGCCGGTGGGGTCGGCCGCGAGGTGTGGAACGTGGCCAAGGCCGACAACGGCAAGCTCTACTTCGCTGGGGCCTTCGGCGGGCGCAGCAAGGCTGACGCGTTCTTCGACGGCTTCAAGAACGGCGAGCCCGCCCACTGCGCGATCTCCTTCGACCCCGCGACCGGGAAGTGGGAGCAGCTCGGCTCCGGCCTCTCCACGATCGTGTTCCCCGAGGTCCGCCTCTGCGTGAACGGCAACGACGTCTACTTCGCGGGCGACTTCAAGGCGATCGGCCCCGAGAACGACCAGAAGCCGGAGTTCGCCTCCTACTACCTCGCGCGCTGGAACGAGACCGTCGACTTCCTCGCGAAGCCCCCCACGGTCGCCGAGACCAACGCCCCCCACGAGGTGTGGGGCCCAGGCGCGGCGACGCCCACCGAGCCCCTGACCACGGGCAACGAGCACTGGTCCCGGCAGTTCCCCGCCCCGCCCCGCGCCCGGGGCAAGGTGTCGCAAATGTCGGCCAAGACCGGCATGGACTTCGGCACCGGGACCCCGCAGATCAGCGCGATCGCGAAGCTGGGCGACACCGTCTACATCAGCGGGAGCTGGCAAGCGGCCATGAACGAGCGCTGGTACGTGTGGTCCTGGCATCCCGAGCAGGGCTGGACCCGCTTGGCCTGGTCGGGCAAGCAGGGCGAGGGCGAAGGGGTCCAGAGCCCGCCTGAAGGCCTGGCAGTGATCGAGGGCAAGATCTACGCCTACGGCGCGATCTCGAGCCACAAGTGCGTCGGGATCTTCGACCCCGAGACGAAGGCCTGGGCCCCGCTCGAGGGCACGGCCAATGGCAAGCAGGTCACCGGCAACGCGGCCGAAGGCGGCGTCGGCGTGGTCAACGCCATCGCCTACGACGCGGAGCACGGCGACCTCTACCTGGTGGGCAACTGGCCCCCGGGGGTGGTCGAGGCCGACGCCGAGCACCCGACCGACGTCGCCGCAGTGCTGCGGATCGACAAGGCCGGGGAATACCACGTCATGGGCCACGACCTGCTCCCCGAAGACCCGGGCAAGCCGGTCAAGGGGATCTACTCGATCTGCCTCGACACGAGCAAGACGCCCGCGGACGTCTACGTCGCCGGGACCTTCAACTACTACGGCGGGGTGCCGACGACCAACAAGCGCATGGCCTACAACGTGGTGAAGTTCGACCACGCCTCCCAGGACTGGCGGCCCGTGGGCAAGGGCAACGAGACCTCGCTCAGGGAGATCGACCGCCCGTCCTACCCCGAGGGCCTGCCCGGACTGCCCACGCGCCCCGAAGTCTTTCAGGGCTTCCTCGCCTCGGTGTTCCCGCGCGTACGCTGCCTCGCGCTCGACGCCGCGGGGAACCTCTACGCGGGAGGCACCCTCGCGATCGTCGACGACACGGTCCCGGTGAAGGACCGCAAGGAGACCTTCGGGATCGCCAAATTCGACGCCAAGGCCGATCGCTGGGTCGGCTGCACCACGGTGGGCGGCGTGTCGCGCGACGTCGAGCAAATGACCTGGCTCGACGACGCGCGCACGCAGCTCCTGCTCAGCGGGAGCTTCGTGTTCGACAACCAGTTCAACCTGCTGCACAACGCGGCGGTCCTCGACACGGCCAGCGGGAGCTTGACCCCGCTCGGCGGCGGCCTGCGCCGCAGCTCGCGCGAACACGTGATCGGGGTCCAGGCGCGGCACTTCGTCGACGGGGACGACGTGTGGTTCGCCGGGCTGTTCGACCACGTCGGGGTCAACGCCAACGACATGCTCGAGGCCCCGATCGAGAGCAACGGGATCGCGCGCTGGAACGCGACGCAGAACCTCGACCCGAACCGCGGGTTGCAGCTCGGCGACGTGCCCACGATCCCCAAGCCGAGCGGGAGCAGCTCGACCTCGGCGAAGGTCACCCTCGAGGCGACCCTCGAAGGCGAGGGAGAGATCCTGTGGTGGGAGCGCCGCTCCAACGGCGACTTCGCGCAGAAGGCGAAGGGTCCGAAATACAGCGCCAACCTCCGGGTGAAGCGGGAGGACAGCGAGCTGGTGGTCTACGTGTCGGTCGAGCTCCCCGACGGGAGCGCGGGCGGGAAGCGCCCGGTGCGGATCCCGGTCAAGTAGCCGGACTCCCCACAGCCTAGTCGTCGCGCGCGCCAGGCGGGGTCCCCGCCTGGCGCGCGTGCGTTGAGGAGGGCCCCCGACCCCCGTCGAGTTGCAGCCCAGCCCGAAGCTGTCAGACTCACCCCATGACGAGCCGTGACCCCAGCTACGCCCACCAGCGCCACCTGCACGCGCCGTTGCCGGCGGGCGCCAACGACTTCTCCTTGCTCAGCTGGAACGTCCTCGCGGACGGCCTCGCGGAGCGCGGAGGCTTCGTCCGCGCGCCCCAGGAGGCGCTCAGCTGGGAGTCCCGACGCGGGTCGATCCTCGAGCAGGTGCTCTCGGCAGAGCACACCGGCGTCGGCCCCGACCTCGTGTGCTTGCAGGAGGTCGACCGCTTCGGCGACGCCTTCGAGCCGACGCTGCATGCCCGAGGCTACTCCGGCGCCTACGTGGCCAAGGCCGACGGACGCGACGGCTGCTGCGTGTTCTGGCGGCGCGCTCGCTTCAGCCTGCGCTGGACGCGCTCCCTGCGCTACCTGGGCGCCGACGGCCGCAACGGCACCCAGGTCGCGCTGCTCGCCGCCTTGCTCGACCGCGAGCGCGACGCCCCGCTCCTGGTCGCGACCACCCACCTCAAGGCCAAGGTCGGCAACGAGGCCGAGCGCGAGGGTCAGGCGCGTCAGCTCCGCCGCGCGGTCCTCGCCGAAGGGGGGCGCCTCGGACCGCGCGCAGGGCTGATCGTCGCCGGCGACTTCAACGACGTCCCCGGCTCCCTGGCCCACGCCGCCATGCTCGCGGGCGGCGAGCTCTCCAGCGCCTACGCAGCCTGCGCGGGTTCGGAGCCCGACTGGACCACCTGGAAGGTGCGCGCCGACGGCGAGGTGTGCCGCACGATCGACTACGTGTTCTGCGGAGGCCCGCTCCGCCCGACGGCGGTCCTCGAGCCGCCGCCTCGGGCAGCGATCGAGCCCGAACGCCTCCCCTCCTGGCGCTACCCCAGCGATCACCTCAGCCTGCTGGTGCGCTTCGCCCCGGCGCTGGCGTAGACCGACTCCGAGTCCGACGCCCAGGAACGAAGCGAGCGCCGCGCAGCACCGCGCGCTTCGACTGAGTAGCCTAGGGCAGAGGTCGTGTGTCGTCGTCCAGCCTGCCCGAATCTGGCTTCCCCCCGCGGGACTCCTTCGAGGAGACCCAGGGCGCAGACTCCAGGCCGCAGGGCCCCTGGGCGTCCAGTCAACGCGGCAGCGACGCGCGCGCCCCGGTCCCGCCGCCGCCCTTTCCCGGGCGTGACTCCGTCGAGGAGACCCAGGGCGGTGACTCGCGCCTGGCCGGCTCGTGGGCCTCGAGTCGGACCAGCGCGGACCGGCAACAGGTGGGTCCCTACACCGTGTTGCGCGAGCTGGGCCGAGGCTCCTGGGGGGTGGTGTTCCTCGGCAGCAAGCCCGGCGAAGCCCCGGTAGCGATCAAGCTCTTGCTCGAGAAGGGCCAGGCAGACCCCGAGGCGCGAGCGCGCTTCGAGCGCGAAGCCGAGCTCGCCGCGCGCATTCGACACCCGGGGATCGTGCCGTTGCTCCGCGCAGGGCAAGAAGCGCGCGGCATGTACTACGCCATGGAGTACGTCCCGGGTCCGACCCTCAAGGATCACTTCGCGCAGCGCGGTCGCTTGCTGCCCGAGGAGGCCTGTGAGCTGGTCGCGACCCTCGCCGAGGCGCTCGAGGCGGCGCACCTCCAGGGGGTGGTCCACCGCGACGTGAAGCCGGCCAACGTGATCCTCGAAGCCAAGACCGGCCGCCCCCGGCTCGCCGACTTCGGCCTGGCCCGCGACACCCTGCGCGGGAGCAACCTGACCCAGACCCGCGACGTGATCGGGACCCCGGCCTACATGGCCCCCGAGCAGTTCAGCGGCGCCCGGGTCGACGCGCGCGCCGACGTCTACGCCCTCGGCGTGATCCTCTACCAGGCCCTGCTCGGACGACTGCCCTACAAGGCCGACAACGTCGTCGCGCTCCAGCACCAGGTCCTGCGCGGGGGCTACCCCTCGCCGCTGGCGCTGCGACCCGACCTGCCCCCCGCGCTCGAGCCGATCCTCGCCCGCGCCCTCGCCCGCGACCCGGCCCAGCGCTTTCAGAGCGCGGGGGAGCTCGCGGACGCCCTCTCCCAGGACCTCGAGCGGCCCGAGGCGCTCTACCTCCCTCCCCTCGAGCAGACGGCTCACAAGCGACCTCGCTGGTTCATGAGCCTGGCGCTCGGCCTCCTGTGCGGGGCCCCGCTGCACCTCCTGCTGCGCGAGGACGTCGCCGACCCCGTGCTCGAGGCCCAGCCCCCCCTCGAGGCGCCGCCCCCCGCGGAGCAGCTGCGCGAGGTCTTCACCCTGGCTGGGCGCGGCCTGCCCTATACCTCCCTCGCCTGGCGCCTGGACCAGCTCGAGCTCTACTCGACCGAGCGCACCGCGGCGCAGGTTGCCCTCGCCTTCCGCCGCGGACGCCTGCGCAAGACCATGCGCCTGGCCGAGGGGCTCCCCCACGACGACGCCTCGCCCCTCGTGCAGGAGGCCCGGCTGCAGGCCGGGCTCGCGGCGACCTTCCTCGCGGAGTATCGAATCGCCACCGCGACCCTCGAGCCCCTGACCCTCACGGCCGAGCCCTACGCAGACGTGGCCCGCGCCTGGATGTGCCTGGCCGACGACTAC
>JAGQRJ010000239.1 GCA_020425635.1 Planctomycetota bacterium
ACAGGACTTGCCCCGCGGCCCCTGCGTTGCCTTGCCTCCAGGCCCAGGAGGCTCCCATGCTCCCCCGTCGAGTGCTCCCCCACCAAGTCCACATGATCACGCGCCGCTGCAGCGAGCGGCGATTCTTCCTCAAGCCGACCAAGGCGACGAAGGCGATCGTGCTCTACGCGCTGGGGGTCGCGCTCAAGGCCACCTCGGTCGAGTTCTACGGCCATGTCGTGGAGGCCAACCATTACCACGCGGTGGTGGGCGACCCGAAGGGCGAGCTGTCCGCGTTCATGCAGCGCTTCGATCAGCTCATAGGTCGCGCCCTGAATGCGTACTACGGGCGCGGTGAGTCGCTCTGGTGCCCGGGGTCGTTCAGCAACGTCGAGATCCACGACGAGGAGACGCTGATCCGCGAGCTGGTCTACGTCTACTCGAACCCCGTCAAGGACGGACTGGTGGCTCGCCCGGAGCTTTGGCCTGGCCTGAAAACGGCCCCCGAGGACATGGGCAACCTCACACTCACCGCCAAGAAGCCCGAGACCGCCTTCTTCGGAGGCAAGCGCCCGAAGAACTGGATCGCCCGCGGTACGCTGACCCCCGCCGAAGTTCGTCAGGCGGAGGCCGAGCAGCGGCAGGAGGCCGCTCGCGCCCGCGCCGAGGGCCACCGCGTCCGCGCCCCACGGAGCAAGCTCCCCGACGAGGTTTGCATAGAGGTGAAACTCCCTGCCCTCGCGGAGGATCGCGAGACCTTCGTCAGCCGAGTCCGCGCAGCCCTGGAGCGAGAGATCGAGGAGATTCACGCGAAGCGGCAGGCCGACGACAAGACCCAGTTCATGGGCGCGGCTGCGATCCGTGCGCTCGACCCGTTCGCGTCCGCGGGGAGCACGTACCCAAAGTTCAAGCTCAATCCCCGGATCGCGAGCGGCAACCAGGACGGCGAGCGCCAGCACCTCCTGCGAGAGCTCAAGGCTTGGCGCGCCGCCTACAAGGCCGCCCTCGAGGAGTGGCGCAACGGACGTCGCGACGTCGTGTTCCCGCCCGGGACCAACCGCATGGCCAAGCTGCACAGGTGCGTCGTAGGGGAGGTGCCGCTGCTGCTCTAGGGAGTCACCCTCCAACTCTCACCCGCGCGTTCGTTCACTGCTCAGAGCCTCCTCCTACGCGGAGAGGCCGGGCGCCGGCATGTACGCGCCCGCGCCCGCGAGGGCGACGAGCGAGCTCTGAGAGGGCCGCGAGGGGCTCCTGGGAGGAGGCAGAGCGAGTCCCCGGCGAGGGCGGGCGGCGCGCCGGGCAGGGGGGCTGGGGACCTACCCTGGGTCGGGGGCGCCCGCCCCGGGGCGCCCTCAGCTCGCCGCAGCCGCCGAGAGCGTCGTGCTCAACCTCTGCGAAGGCACCGGACGAACCGGCGGATCCTGCCGCAACCACCTCGAGATCGCCTTCGGCTCCGCCGCCGAATGCCACGGCGCGCTCAGCCTCTGCAAAGCCTACGGCGTCCCAGGCGCAGACGACGCCCTCG
>JAGQRJ010000240.1 GCA_020425635.1 Planctomycetota bacterium
GACGGCGGGCGGAGGCAAGCTCCGCCCCTACGGCTTGGTGGCCTGAGGTTTTCAGGATCGGTCTCGGCGCCGGCGTCGGTCTGGATCTCGGCGTCGGTCTCGGTCTCGGTCTCGGTCTCGGCGCCGGCGTCGGTCTGGATCTCGGCGTCGGTCTCGGCGTCGGCGTCGGTCGGTCTCGGCGCCGGCGTCGGTCTGGATCTCGGCGTCGGTCGGTCTCGGTCTCGGTCTCGGTCTCGGACTCGGACTCGGTCTCGGTCTCGGTCTCGGAGTCGGTCTCGGAGTCGGCGTCGGCGTCGGCCTCGGTGTCGGAGTCGGCGTCGGCGTCGGCCTCGGCTTCGGTCTCGGTCGAACCTAGATATCGACCTCTTCGAGGTCGAGGGTCGCGGCCTCTTCCATGATGTAGTCGAAGCGAGCCTGGGTGTTCTTGCCCATGAGGTCGCGCAGGGTCTGGTCGGTGTCGAGGGCACTGGGGGCCACGACCTGCAGCAGGTTGCGGCTCTTGGGGCGGAGGGTGGTCTCCGCGAGCATGGCCGGGGGCATTTCGCCCAGACCCTTGAAGCGGCTGATCACCGGTTTGCGGTTCTTCTGCTCCTTCTCCAGCAAGCGGGCGAGGTCGGCCTCGTTGGTCGCCCAGTGGGTGTCCTTGCCCAGCTCGACCTTGAACAAGGGCGGCTGGGCGATGTAGAGGTGCCCGGCTTTGATCAGTCCCGGCAGGTAGCGGTAGAAGAAGGTCAGGAGCAGGGTCGTGATGTGGTCGCCGTCGGAGTCGGCGTCCATGAGCAAGATCACCTTGTGGTAGTTGAGCTGCTCGGGGTCGAACTGGTCGCCGAGCCCGCAGCCGAGCGCCTTGACGATGTCGCTCAGCTCGCGGTTCTCGAGCACCTTCTTCAGGCTCGCCTGCTCGCTGTTGAGGACCTTGCCCCGCAGGGGCAGCACGGCCTGGGTCTTGCGGTCACGCTCCTGCTTGGCCGAGCCGCCGGCGCTGTCGCCCTCGACGATGAACAGCTCGCACAGCGAGGCGTCGTTCGAGGCGCACTCGGCCAGCTTGTCGGGGAGGTTCCCCTTGCGGGTCTTGCGCCCGCGCTTGCGCACGTCCTTGGCCGCGTCGCGGCTGGCCTGGCGAGCGCGCGCGGCCATGCTCGCGCGGCTGACGACGGCGTCGGCGAAGCTCTTGTGCTCGTTGAGCCACTGCTCGAGCGCCGGCCACACGGCGCCCTCGACCGTGGCGCTGGCCTCCGGGTTGTTCAGCCGGTTCTTGGTCTGCCCCTGGAACTGAGGGTCGCTCATGAACACGGACACGATCGCGATCACCCCCTCGCGAATGTCCTCGTTGGTGACCTTGATCCCCGCGGGCAAGGAGACCTTGTGCGTGCGCATGTAGTTGCGGACCGCCTTGGCGATCGCCGAGCGCAGCCCGGTCTCGTGGGTCCCGCCGCTCCCGGTGTGGACGCCGTTGACGTAGCTCCGCACCCGATCGTCGGTCGCGTCGGTCCAGGTCAGCACGACCTCGAGCCGCCCGATCGACTCGTCCTTGGCGTCGCGGCGGAAGACGAAGTTCTCGGGGATCGTGCGCGCGATCTCCTGGCGCACGATCGCGCGGTCGAGGAGCGCGTTGATCCCCTCCTTCTGGTGGAACTGCGTGCGCTTGCCGCTGGCCTGGTCCTCGAACAGGAAGCGCACCCCGGCGTGGACGAAGCTCAGGTCGTCGAGCTTGCGCGAGATCCGCTCGGGGTCGAAGCGCAGGCGTTTGCCGAAGATCTCGGGGTCGGGGGTGAAGCTGATCGTGGTCCCCGTGCCCTTGACCTTGCCGCCCTTGCGCAGCTTCGTCGTGGCCACGCCGCGGGAGAACTCCTGCACGTGCTCGTGCCCGTCGCGCTTGACCCGCACCTCGAACCACGAGCTGAGCGCGTTGACCACACTCGAGCCCACCCCGTGCAGTCCGCCGGAGTGCACGTAGTTGTCGTGGCCGAACTTTCCGCCGGCGTGCAGGGTAGTCAGGATCAGGGTCACCGCCGGCTGCTTGTGCTTGGGGTGCAGCCCGACCGGGATCCCGCGCCCGTTGTCGATCACGGTCACGCTGGTGCGGTCGGCGGAGAGGGAGACCTCGATCGTCCCGGCGTGACCGTTGATCGCCTCGTCGACGGAGTTGTCGAGGATCTCGGTCAGCAGGTGGTGGAAGCCGTCCCGGCCGACGCCGCCGATGTACATCGCCGGGCGCTGGCGCACCGGTTCGAGGCCCTCGAGGACGGTGATGTCCTTCGCGTCGTAGTTGCTGGCCATGGCCTACTCCTGCTCCTGCTCGGGGAGCTCGAACAGGTCGAGGGTGGGGACCGCGCGTCGCCACCCGCCGCGCTGCTTGACCTCTTGCAGGCCACCCCCGACCTCGCCCTTGGACACGTTCCGCGCGAGCAGGGAGTCGGTCGAGCCGCGGGTCGTCTCCAGGGTCAGCTTCGGCCGGGCGGTAGCGGCCACGACCTGCTCCTGCTTGGCGAGCTTGGCGCCGCGGCGGCCCTTGCCCGCCGCCGAGAGCAGGGGCACGTCGGCGAAGGGGAGCTTCGCGGCGTTGCCCTTGCTCGTTGCGAGCAAGACGTGACCTTCGTCGCCGGCGGGGACGACCTCGACCGCGACCAGCTCGTCGCCCTTGGCCAGGCGGAGCAGCTTGCGCCCGGCGCGGGTCGAGGGGTCCTGGTGCAAGCCGAGTGGAACGCGCAAGACCTGCCCCTGGGCGGTCACGGCCAGGAGCGCGGAGTCCTCGACGCTGACCAGCCGCGGGTCGAGGCTCGCGGCCGCGACCAGCCGCTCCCCGTCCTTGAACGCGAAGAACTTCTGGATCGGGTCGCCGTAGCCCGTGGTCGCGGGGGCCTGGTGCATGGGGAACACGTAGGCGCTGCCGAAGTTCGTGAACACCACGGCGTTGGCGGTGGCGCAGCCCTGCACCACGGCGAGGAGCTCGTCCCCCTCGCGCAGGCGCACCTTCTCGAGGTCCTCCAGCGCGCGCTGCCGGCGCACCCGGCCCTCCCGCGAGAGGAGCACGTGGGTGTCCTCCTTCTTGATCAAGAGCGTGGCGTCGAAGCCGCCCTCCTCCTCGTCGGGGGCCACGATCTTCGTGCGTCGCTTGCGGTCGCCGAAGCTCTTGGTGAACTCCTGGAGCTGGGTCTTGATCAGGTCCCAGCGCGGCTTCGTGCCCTTCAGCAGCCGCGCCAGGCGGTCGCGCTCCTTGGACTTCTCCTCGAGCTCGTCCTTGACCTTCTTGACCTCCAGCTTCGCCAGGCGATAGAGCTGGATCTCGAGCACGGCGTTGGCCTGCACGTCGTCGAGCTTGTACTTGGCGCAGAGCTTGTCGCGCGCGTCGGCGCGGTCCTTGGCCCCGCGGATCAGCTTGATCGCCGCGTCGACGTTGCCCAGCACCTTGCTCAGGCCCTCGAGAATGTGGATCCGCTCCTCGAGCCGCGCCTTGCGGTAGGTGATCGAGCGCGTGACCACGTCGAAGCGGAAGTCGAGCCAGGCCTGCAGCAGCTCCTTGAGGTTGCACACCCCCGGGCGCCCCACGCCGGTGGGTGTGGGGAGCAGGCAGGTGAGGTTCATGCCGTAGCTGGTCTCGAGGTTCGAGTACTTGTAGACCGCCGACATGAGCAGCTCGGGGTCGGCCCCGCTCTCGAGGGCCAGCACGAGGCGCACCCCCTTGGCGTCGGTCTGGTCCGAGACGTGCTCGATCCCCGGGAGCTTGCGCGAGTCGACGAGCTCCTTGATCTTCGCCAGGATCTGGGCCGTGGTCGAGCCGTAGGGGATCGAGTCGATCACCAGGCTGACCCGGGGGACGCGCTTGCCCTTGGGCTGCTCGGTCTCGACGCTGTAGGTCCCGCGGAGCTTGATCGAGCCGCGCCCCGTCTCGTAGATCGCGCGCAGGTCCGCGTGGGTGCTGAGCACCTCGCCCCCGGTCGGGAAGTCCGGCCCCTTGACGGTGCGCGTGAGCTGGGCGACCGAGGTGTCGGGGTTGTCGATCAGGGCGACCGTGGCCTTGGTGATCTCCTCCAGGTTGTGGGGCGGAATGTTCGTCGCCATGCCGACCGCGATCCCGGTCGAGCCGTTGAGCAGGAGCAAGGGCGCGGGGGTCGGGAGGACCTCGGGCTCCGTGGTCTTGGCGTCGTAGGTCGGCCGCATGGCGACCGTGTCTTCCTTGAGCACCTCCATCAGCGACGAGGCCAGCGGCCGCAGCTTGGCCTCGGTGTAGCGGAAGGCCGCCGCGCTGTCGCCCGTGATCGCGCCGAAGTTGCCTTGCCCGTCGACGAGCGGGTAGCGCAGCGCCCAGGGCTGGGCCATGCGCACCAGGGCCTCGTAGATCGCCGAGTCGCCGTGGGGGTGGTATTCGCCCATGACGCGGCCCACGACCTGGGCCGACTTCTTGTGCTGCCCGTCGGCCCGGAGGTGGAGCACCGCCTCCATGACGTAGAGGATCCGCCGCTGCACGGGCTTCAGGCCGTCGCGCGCGTCGGGCAACGCGCGGGCGGTGATCACGCTCATGGCGTAGCGCAGGTAGCGCTCGCGCGCGGTCTGCGAGAGCTCGATCGGCTCAACCGTTTGGGCCATGCCTCCTCCAGGGGTCGGCTGCGCACCCTACACGACAGGCCGCGGCCGTCAAACCGTGCGGGTCGGAGACGAGGTCTCGCCCGCCGCCAGCTCGACTTACTTCCGGCGGGCGAGGTAGCCCTTGGCCCAGGCCTTCAGCCAGCCGCCCTTCTGCTGCACGGTCATGTCGTGCAGCACGTCCACCGCCCGGTCCATGGAGATCCGCTCGTCGCGGAAGTCCTGGGTCGCGCGGCGGGCTCGGCCGGTGCGCCAGACCGAGGCCGCCCAATCCAGCAGGGGCTCGAACTTGACCAGGAGCTTGATCCAGCCGGGCGGCGGGCGAGTCGCGGCCGCGTCGGGCTTCGGCAGCGCAGCCTGCCCCGGATCGCTGGGCAGCGACTCGAGGTAAGTCGTCAGCTCGCGGCGGAATCCGAGGCTGACCTCGCCTTCGAGCACCTCCTCGATCCCGCGCCGAATCAGATCGACCTCGAAGTCCACCAGGTCCTTGGTCTCGCGCAGCGACTCGAGGGCGCGGGCCTGCATGGCGGCGTTGAAGCTGGTCAGCCGACCGAGGGAGCGGTCGATTCCGCCCAGGCGCACCCAGCGCAGGGCGAAGTCGAGGCCGGTGCCCTTGATATTCTGCATGCCGACCACGTGCACCTTGGCCCCCGGCGGGCAGCGCCGACTGATCAGGCGGATCAGCGCCGGCCCCTTGATCATGGTGTCCTCGACCGCGAAGAAGCCCTCCCAGAACAGCCCGCGATACCACTCGCGGTGTTTGCGCGCCCAGCTCTCGATCGAGGCGCCCGACCCGGCGGCGAGCGCGGCGTCGAGCGCCTGGCGGTGCTCGCGCACACTCGCGTACCAACCACAGCAGCGCTCGATCCAGGCGCGCTCGTCTTCGTTGAGCGGCTCTTCGCGGGCGGCCTGGAGGGCAGCGCCGAGCTTGGCGGCGTCGTCCCCCGCCGCGGCGAGGGCCTCGGGGTCGGCGCCGGTGACGCGGGCCAGACGGCGGTGCAGCGCGGGGAGGTCGAGGGGCAAGAAGCGCAGCGTCGCGGTGTCGCGCTCGAAGACCTGCTCGGCCCACACCCGCACCATGTCCTGGGTGCTACGCGCCGCGCCCGGTTCCCGCTCGCCGGCGCGCGCGCTCGGCGGCTGAAGGCGGGTCAGCCGCGCCTCCAGCGCCTCTTCGACGAAGCCCCGCATGCCCTCGAGGTTGGTCCCGATCACCACGAACCCGCAGGCCGCGACGTCGTCGACCATGATCTGGGCGAACTCGCGCGAACGGGGCACCCGGTCGGCGCGGTTGTTGATCACGCACACCACCCACTCGTCGCGCTCCTCGAGCGGGGTGTGCAGCTGCAGCCGGCGCCAGTTGAACAGCGTCCCCGCGCGCTCGTTGGCCGACATGCTGTTGGAGAAGATCACCTCCCGCGTGCTGATGTGCAGCGCCCGCTGAGCGCTGGGGTAGGTCTTGAGCACGCCCAGGTCGGGGATGATGAAGTCCGCGATCTCCTTGAGCACGAAGTCACGCTCGAGCCCGAGCTCCTCGCCGATCTTGAAGGTCAGCGCCATGTTGCTCGGGTGCACGCGATACGGCGCGCGCTCGAGCACGTCGGGGCAGATCAGGCCCCCGGCGTAGGCGGCGATCGTGCGCAGGCGAGCCTCGCGCTCCTGCGCGCGCTGCTCGATCACCGGGAGCATGCCGACCTCGGCCGTGATCACGTTCCCGCGCGGCGGAATGAAGCACGAGATCGTGAGCGCCACGTCGCGCCCCGCGGGGCCCTGGACGTCGAGGTGGTCGGGGTAGGCGTTCACGAGGGTCGAGAGGTCGTCGCGCGTCCACACCTGCTGCAGGGTCTGCACGTAGTCGGGGTTGAGGCCCATGCACTCCCAGAGGAAGCAGTCGGCCTCGATCGCCTCCGCGGTCTCGAGCACGTCGACCTGCTCCCAGATCGTGGCCTTGTCGTGGGGGCGAAACAGGTAGAGCTCGCGCGCCTCGTCGAAGTCGTAGCCGGCGATGAACATGGCCTCGCAGCCGGTGGTCTTGGAGACCAGGCGCACCCCGAGGGCGCTGATCAGCGCGGCCTTCTTGCGCTCGGTGCCGCTCTTGCCGCGCGTCCCCCAGCCCCCGATCACGAGCGGAATGCTGCCCCGCGCCCGCTCGGCCCTCACCTGCTGGACCCGCAGGCGGCGGACGAAGAGCAGGGTCACCAAGAAGGCCACGATCGCGAGCTCGGCGAGGGTGTTGCCCTGTGGGCTCCACACCAGCTCCCAAGCCTCGTTGAGCGCGGTGAGCAGGCGCTCTCTCACGGGGCCTCCCGTTCGGCAGGCGACGCGTCTCCGCCGTCTGCCTGCGGGGGGAGCAGCGGCAGCTCAGCGGTCGCGTCTCCCTCGTCTCCCTGGGGGGGCAGCAGCGGCAGGTGTGCGGTGGCGTCTCCGGCGTCTGCCTGCGGAGGGAGCAGCGGCAGCGCGGCGGTCGCGTCGCCGCCGTCGCCCGCGGAGGGTTCCGCGCTGGCCGGCGAGGGCGCGTCCGCCGGCGCAGCGTCGGCCCCTGCGACCTCCTCCGGCGCGCTCGGAGGCTCGACCGCGGCGGGGTCGCCGAGGGACCACGCCGCGGCCAGGGGTTCACGCGCCCCGGACTCGGAGGGCGCGAACAGGGGCTGCGTCGCGTCGTGGTCTTCGAAGGGCCCCGAGATCAGGAGCATGAAACCGCTGTCCTCTCCCGCGCTCGGGGCGGCGAGGCTCGGGGTCGCGCCCTCGATCGGCTGGGTGCGGTCGCCGTCGGGCTCCAGGCCGACCGCCGGCCCTGGCGCTGCGCTGGCGAGCTCGAGCGGGGGGGGCTCGGGCTCCGCGTCGCCGGCGTCAAGGGGCTGCGCCGCCTCCACCGCGTCGAGGGGCTGGGTCGCCTCGAGGCTGCGCTCGGTCGCTGGGACCTCGCTCGTGTCCGACTCGGGCTGCGGCTTCGGCCCGAGGAGCTCGCTCACGATCGCGGGCTCCTCGGTGGCGGGCTCGTCCTCGTCTTCGTTGAAGTAGCGCAGCGCGGTGCTCAGCCCGGGCGGCGGGTGGGGGTGGAAGTGAACGTCGAAGCCGTGCCCCCGCAGGGCGTCGACGAAGGCGCTGGGCGCGACCTCGGGGTTGTCCAGCCGGCACTGATCCCGCAGCCCCGCGAGCTGGGGGTAGTCGACGGTCAGCCTCCACCAGGCCCGCCAGCGAGCCTGGCGCTGGTGGGGGGGCGTGATCGTGACCACCCCCTGGGGCGAGAACAGGCGCAGCTGCCCCAGCTTCAGCGCGTCGAGGAAGTCGTCGAGCAAGGGCAAGAACGAGCGCCAGCCGCCCTCGCTCGTGATCACCACGGGCTCCCCCGGGACCTTCGTCGGGCTCTGCTCGCCGAGGATCGTGCTGTGGGCCCGCAAGGTCCCGGGGAAGTAGCGCCCGCGGACGTGGGAGTAGGCGGGGCGCTTGTCGGGGGCGGGGCTCTTGGTCTCGTGCCAAAGCCGCCAGGCCCGCAGCACGTAGCGGAAGCCGAAGCTCACGCGGTAGCCCTCGCGGCGAGGGAAGGCATAGAGCCCCTCGCGCCCCTGGCTGAACCAGGCCAGCAGCCGGCCGAGTTCGTCTTGATCGGGCCGGTCCCCGTCGGTCGCGACCAGGTCGAACCAGTCCCCCGGCTGCAGATCCCCCGCGGCCGAGAGCAGGGCTCGCTTGAAGCTCACGTAGCTCGCCAGGGGCACCACCCGGATCCGCTCGAGCAGCTCCTCGACCTGCCGCAAGATCGGCAGGGGCCACCCGTCGCGGTGCCCTCTGGCCAGCGCTCTCAGCACCGTCGACTCCGCGACCGACACCAGCTCGGGGACCTCGAACAGCAAGACGTCGAGCCGCTCGCTGAGCAGCGCCAGCCCGATCTGAAGCGAGGTCGCGTCGCGCTCGAGCTCGAAGTAGCGATCCCACCAGGCGAAGTCCTCGGCCTCGCGCGTGAGCGGCGCCAACCCGACGGGCAACGCGGCGCGCACCTGGGCCACCGGCTCTTCGGCCAGCGCGGCGAGCTGGCGTTCGAGCAACGCCCGGGAGCGCTCGAGGGGCAGGGCACAGATCGCGAGCAAGACCCCTTGCCGCACGTGAGGCGAGGGGTCCGGGGTCTCGAGCATGCGCGCGAGGAGGTCGATCCCAGCCTCGGCGGGCAGGAACTCGGCGAGCCGATCGAGGACGTAGCGGCGCACGAAGAGGGTGTCAGGGAAGCGCTCCTCGGCGGGGGTCAGGCGGCGCTCGACCAGCGCCTGCGCGGCGTCGGGCGCCGTGGCCGCGAGGGCCTGGAGCGCGTGGCACTGCACCCACACGTCGCGTCGCGGGTCCCGCGCCCGCACGAGCAGCTCCTCCTCGAGGCGCTTGTGCGGCAGCGCCCGCTCCGCGCCGTAGAGCCGGAGCACCTCGCCCGCGAAGCGGACCGACTCGCGGGCGAGCAGGGGGTGCTGAGGCTGATCGAGCAGGCTCAGCGCGCAGAGCATGAGCTCCTCGATCAGGTTCAGCCGATCGGCCTCGGTCTCCCCCATGACCGCGACGAGGTTGCGGAGCACGATCAGGGTGGCCTGCAAGGTGCGGGAGAGCGTGTTCACCCGGTGTTTCGCGCGCTCCCGCATGCCGGGCCAGTCGAGGTCGCGCCCGAGGGCCTGCGCGTCGGCGCGCAGCGCCAGCGGCCCCGCGCCGAGCACGCGGGCGGTCTCGAGCACGAGCATGCGGTGCGCCTGGCGGTCGTCGGCGTCACGGATCAGGGTGTCCTGGGCCACCAGGTGCGCCTGCAGTGTGTTCCGCGCGCCGAGCAGGTCGTCGACGATCCCCAGCAGCGAGCGCGTGAGCTCGGGCTCCCCGCCGAAGAATCCGCCGTCGGGGGTCCGCTCGACGAGGCGGGCGTAGACCTTCTCCAGCGGTCGTCGCTGCAGGCGCAGGTAGTAGGGCGCCTCGCGCTCGGCGAGCAGCGCCTGGAGGTAGGCCGCGGGGCCCACCGCCTGCAGCGCGGGGGGGCTCACTGCGGCCATGGGTACACCGCGTCTTGATAGCGCGCCCAGCGCGTGGCCAGGGGGTCGACCGCCCGGTGCCGGGTGCCGGCCGCGGAGAAGCGCAGCTCGAGGTTCAACGTGGCGGTGAGCGCGCTGGACTGGATCGCGTAGCGGCCGCCGACGTGGAGCGAGACCCAGGCCCAGGGTGCGAGCCAGGACTCGACCCCGAGGTCGGCCAGCAGGTGGTCTTCGTCGTCGACGCGGAGGCGGTCGGCGTCGACGAAGCGGTGCAGGTGCAGGTAGCTGGCCTCGGCGAACACCCACTCATGGTGCCACCTCCCGCGGACACCGAGGGTCAAGCGCTCCGCGTCCTGGAGCCGCAGGCTCTCGTTGGTGCGGTAGCTCCCGAGGCCCTCGAGGAACAGGTTCTGGTAAGGCGTCCAGCGCAGGCGCGCGCCGTAGCGGATCCAGGCGCGGTGGTCGGCGCGGTAGACGCTCGCGACGTCGCGGTAGAGGTCGCGGGCCAGGCGCACCTGGCGGCGACGAGAGACGCTGCTCGTCCAGAAGCCGACGTCGGTCTCGAGGATCGCCTGCAGGCGCCACACGAGCGGCTGGGCGTAGCGCAGGCGGAGCTCTCCCTGCCACGCCTTCTGCGAGCCCCCGTTGGCCTGCTGCGCGACCGCCCAGGTGCGGAGGTGCAGGCTGAGGTGCGGGACCTCGGTGAGGATCGCCCGCACGCGCAGCCCGACCCGAGCCACGGGCTCCTGCCCCTCGACCAGGATCGACGAGAGGGAGACCCGGGTGTAGAGCGGAAAGGTCTGGTGCAGCTCGGTGTGCTGCCGCGCGGGGTGGAGGTGGTGCAGGCGCACGCCCAGCTCGAGGGTGCTGCGTCGGGGCTCCTCGTCGACCTGCCGCGCCCGAGCGCGCTCGCGCAGGGTCGCGAGCAAGAACGGCTCGAACACGAGCTCGTGCTCCCCCATGACGGGGCGGGTGAACCCCGGCTCCCGCGGCCGCGGGAGCCCGAACCCCGAGGGCGCGAGCGGTCGCACGACCCGGGGAGGGCCCGGGGGCGCGGCTCGGCGGACGGCGTCGCGGGTGAACGCCAGGGTCTCCGGATCGATCTCCCGCCGCAGGAGCCGCAGGTAGCCGCCCTCGGGCAGCTGCACCCGAGGGGTGATCCCGCGGCGCACGACGGGGAGCAGGAGGCTCGTGGGCTCGGCCTCCGCGGCAGGCTCCCAGAGGTTGACCTCGCGCCGGACGAGGGTCGCTTCGTCCCAGTGTTGGAGCTCGAGCAAGGTCGGCCCCCGCAGCGGGAGCGCGAGGTCACGCCCGTCGGCGCGATACACGCGCTCGATCGAGGCGTGGGAGTAAGGCTCCCACGCGCCCCCCTCCAGGTCGGCGCGCAGGAGCCGAGCGTGCACGCGCATGCCGGCGTCGGGGTAGGGCGGCTCGCTCATGAGGCGCACACTCGCGCGCTGGGTCGCCTCGGCGAGGGGCAGCACCACCCGTCGCCCGAGCTCCAGCGCGCCGGCGTGGACCAGGCGCCCGTCGAGCCACACGTTGACCTGCGCGTGGTCGCCCGGCTGCGGGGACTCCACGTTCGCCGCGAGCTCGAGCGCGAGCCTGCTCGGCTCGGTCGACGCGAAGCGCCAGCGCGTGGTGTGGCCCTCGAGGATCAGGCTCTCGGTGCCGGGCGGATCGAACAGCGCTGCGGCGAGGTTCGGCTCGCGGTCGACGCCGCGCTCGAGGTAGAGGCGGCGGTAGTCGCGCACCAGCGGTCCGAGGTCGACGTTGCGCCGGCGCGTGAGCCCACGCGCGACCCCGAAGTGGGCGTCCGCGTGCTCGCTGTCGGGGTGCGGGGCGTCCCCGAGCGAGGCGTAGACCGCCAGCGCCCGGAGCACCTGTTCGTCCGCGGCCTCGGACTCCCCCACGAGCCCGGCGTAGAGCAGGTCGTCGGCGAGCTGAGTCACCAGCGCGGGGTCGGGGGCTTCGGCCGCGGTGAGCTCGCCGACCCGGCGCTGCAGCGAGGCCTCGAGCCCCTCGCGCGGCTCGAGGCGC
>JAGQRJ010000031.1 GCA_020425635.1 Planctomycetota bacterium
CCGCCGCCCGCCGGGGCCCCTTCCTCGCGGCGCCGATCCCGGCGGGCACGAGCGAGGTCGAGTTCCGCTACCGGACCCCGGGCCTGCGCGGGGGGGCGGCGTTGACCCTGGGGGCCCTGGCCGCGCTGCTGGCGGGCGCCCTGCTCCGGGGCCGCCCGCGCCAGGGGGGCTGATCGCTTTCCCCAGAGGGCGTGGATTCGCTGCTAGTCCCTGGAAAATATGGGCTTGCGCAAACAAATCGCACGGCGCGTGCGTTCCTTTGCCGTGGACAAGACCCCGGGTGGATCACCATAATGCGCGCCGTGTCCGAACTCCGCGTCCAAATTCCAGGCTACAAGCTCCTCGAAGTGCGGGGCGTGGGTGCGATGGCGACGGTCTACGTCGCCTTGCAAACCCGTCTGGAGAGGCGAGTTGCGCTCAAGATCCTGCACGAGCACACCGCCCGGGACCTCGACTACCGCGAGCGCTTCCTGCGCGAGGCCAAGGCGGCGGCCAAGCTCAACCACGGCAACGTGGTCCGCGCCTACGAGGCCGGGGTCCACGAGGGGCGCTATTACTTCACCATGGAGCTGGTCGAGGGCGAGGACCTCAGCGACCGGCTCAACCGTGAGGGCTCCCTCGCCGAGGACGAGGCCCTGCACATTGCGATCGAGATCGCGCGGGCCCTCGAGGCGGCGGAAGAGCACGGCATGGTGCACCGCGACGTGAAGCCCGAGAACATTCTGCTCGGCGACGACGGCGCGGTGAAGCTGGCCGACCTCGGGCTGGCCAAGGTCGAGGGCGACGCCTCGCTGACCGCCGAGGGCTACTCCCTGGGCACCGTCGCCTTCTTCTCCCCCGAGCAGTGTCGGGGCGAGCGCGACCTCGACATTCGCTCGGACCTGTTCGCGCTCGGCGGGACGATCTACACCATGCTCACCGGGCACTTCCCCTTCGGGCGGGGAGACACGCCGCCGGTGACGATGAAGGAGATCCTCAGCGCCTGGCCCGAGGACCTCGACGACCCGACGAAGTTCTCGACCTCGACCCGGGAGGCGATCGTGCACCTCATGGCCAAGGACCGCGAGGATCGCCCGGCCAACGCCCGGGAGGCGGTGGCCGTGCTCGCCATGGCGCGCGCGCGGGTGGGCGAGTCGCAGTCGGGTCCGGTGGAGGAGGTCGACGAGGGCGCCAAGACCCCGCGCGGTCAGCGCCGCAAGCGCAAGCGCCGCTCGGCCATGGCGCGCACGGCGCACTCGGCGGGCTGCGCGGCGCTGGTCCTCGGCGGCCTCGTGCTGGGCCTCCTGGGTTGGTCGCTCCCGCAGGTGCTCCCCGCGGCCCTGGCCACGGAGCGCCCCCGGTGAGCCGCAAGACGCAGGAGGCCAAGGCGGAGAAGACCGAGGCGTGGAAGCGCACCTTGCGCTTTCGTCGCTGGACGCTGGGGAGCTACCTGTGCGTGGTCGTGCTCTGCCTGATCGGCTCGCAGGGGCCCTGGTATCAGGCCCAGGTGGGGGAGAAGGCGATCGGCGAGGCGGTGTGGGGCACCGACTTCCGCTGGAACACCCGCACCACGGAGTTCGACGCCGCGCTCTCGCGGCTCGAGGGCGACTCCGTGGCCTCCTTGACCACGGCCGAGGCCGGCCTCGCGCTCGAGGACCTCGACGCCGAGCCGCCCCCGCCCGGCTTCTGGGAGCGCCCCGGGTTCCATGCGCACGCGACGCTGTGGTGCTGCCTCGCCGCGCTGTTCTTCGCCGGCTACAACCTCGCCTCCAACGCGACCCTCGACCTCCCGGTCTTGATCGTGAGCGCGCTGCTCGCCGTCGCCGTGGGCAGCGCCTTCTACGCCTTGAGCGTGGCCCCGAGCACCCTCCGCCGCGTGATCGAACAGGTCACCCTCGCCGGAGGCGCGGGCGCAGGCGCGGGCGGCGTCGCCAGCGTCGACTCCTCGACCTTGCCCGGACTCCTCACGACCGTCTCCATGCGGTTTTGTTGGGGGGCCGCACTCATGGGAGCGTCCGCGCCGCTGTTGGTGCTGAACTCCCTTCTCCTCACCTTTTTCCTGAAGAGGAAGCCGTGAGCACGCCCTTGCTGTTGGACCCCTTCGAGATCGAGCAAACCCTCGCGAGCGCGCCGCGGGTGTTGGCGTTCTCGCCGCAGGGCTTCGAGATCCCCCTCGACGTGCTGCTGCGGCACCTCGCCTTCGACATCGTCGGCGGGATCCCGCGGCCCCTGGGCGAGATCGTCGAAGACGACCTGCTCCCCGGCTTCCGCTATCGGCTGCGGAGCTTCCACCTCGGGCAAGGGATCCTCGCGCTCGCGACCGAGATCAGCGACCACGCCGGCGAGCACCGCGCGCTCGAGCTGCTCGGGATCGGCAAGGACGCCCGCGTGCGCCTGAACCTGACCCGCCCGCGCGACGTGAGCGCGCTCCCGCCCATGGTCCAGTCGCGGGTCGCCGCCGGCTGGTCGCTGGGGCAGGTGCGGGTGTGGGCCAACGACGCCAAGTCCGAGATCCGCCGCGTGCTGAGCCGGCAGCTGGTGCACGCGGGCGTCGAGAACGAGGTCCTCCCGCGCCACGTCGAGGAGCCGGTCTACTGCCCGCCGGCCGCCGGCAGGCTGTTCCTCGACCACCTGCCCGACGACGACTTCCGCGTGGTCGAGCTGCTGCTGCAGCTCGTGCGCGACATGCACCCCGCCGGGGGCCCGCCGCGCCCCGCGCGGCGCGTGGGCCTCGGCGACCAGCGCGTGCGCCACAAGGAGGCGATCGTCTCCTACCGCTGCGAGATCCACCGCGTGCAGAGCGGCGTGGTCCACGCCCGGCGGCGCGAGGTCGAGGCCGGGGTCGAGCGCCCGGGCCTGGTGCGCACCTTCAACGTGGCCGGGATCGGCGGCGCGGGGCGCCTGCGGATCCGCGACGTCGGCGGGCGCGCGAGCGCGGAGTTCGCGGGCACGCCGACCTCGATCGAGCACGTCGCCGCGCACCTCACGCAGCACATGGGGGGGCGCTCCTGATCCAAACGAAGGGGTTCAGCGGGCACTTCGAGCGGGTCGAGCTGGCGGGCGGTGTGCGCCTGCACCTCGCGCCCACCGACAAGTTCAAGACCGTGGTCACCAAGCTCTTCTTGCGCGCCGACCTCGAGGCCGAGCGCGCCACGGAGACCGCGCTGCTGCCCTACGTCCTGCGCCACGGGACCCGCGCGCTGCCCTCCATGCAGGCGCTCAACGAGGCCTGCGAGCAGCTGTTCGGCGCGTCCTTGGGGGTGGACATTCTCAAGCTCGGCGAGCAGCAGGTGGTCACCGCGCGGATCGAGGTGGTCGGCGACGCCTTCCTCCCCAAGGGCGAGGGCGCCTTCGCCCCGGCGCTGGCGCTGCTCGAGGACCTGTTCTTCGACCCCCAGCGCGAGGGCGAGGCGCTGACCGCCGCCGCCACGCGCCAGGAGCGCGAGAAGCTCGAGCGCTTCATCAGCAGCCTGATCAACGACAAGGCCACCTACGCCGCCGAGAGCTGCGTGCGCCACATGTGCGCCGACGAGCCCTACGGAGTGTTCGAATACGGGCGCCTGGAGGACCTGCCCCAGATCGACGGGGCGCGGCTCGAGGCCAGGCGCGCGCAGCTGCTGGCGACCGCCCCGCTCGACGTCTACGTCGTGGGCGCCTTCGACGCCGACGAGGTGCGCGCGGCGCTCGTGGAGTCCTTCGCGCTCTCGCGCCCCGACCCCGCGCCGCTGCGGGGCACCACGCGGCACCCCCCCGCCCAGGCGGTCCGCGAGATCCACGAGCCCATGGCGGTCAAGCAGGGCAAGCTCTGCATGGGGTTCCGCTCGGAGGTCCGGGTCGAAGACCCCGAGTATTGGGCGCTGCTGCTCATGAACGGCGTGCTCGGCGCGTTCCCGCACTCGAAGTTGTTCAAGAACGTGCGCGAGAAGGCCGGGCTCTGCTACGACGCGAGCTCGAACCTCGAGCGCTTCAAGGGCCTGGTCCTGCTCAGCGCGGGGATCGACCGCGAGCGCTTCGCCGAGACCCGCGACACCTGCCTCGCCCAGCTCGAGGCGATCGCGCGGGGCGAGATCAGCGAAGACGAGCTGCTCTCGACCCAGCGCTCCTACCAGCAGGGCCTCGAGGCGCTGCTCGACTCGCCGAGCGGGCTCGTGAACCTCGACTACGCGCTGCGCCTCGGCGGCCGCGACGGCCGCCCGGGCGCGGTCGTCGAGGAGCTCGGGCGGGTGACCCCCGCGCAGATCGCCGAGGCGGCGCAGCGCGTGCACCTCGACACGGTCTACTTCCTCGAGCCCACCGCAGAGCCCAGCGCAGAGGAGCCCGCGTGAGCGCGCCGTTGAAGCAGGTCCGCTACGACCAGTTGGGTGAGACGGTGCACCACGGGAGCCTCTCCGACGGGCTCCCGCTCGCGCTGGTGCCCAAGCAGGGCTTCCAGAAGCGCTTCGCGGTGCTCACGGTGGGCTACGGCTCCCTCGACAACCGCTTCGTCCCGGCGGGGGCGAGCGCCCCGCGCAGCCTGCCCGAGGGGATCGCGCACTTCCTCGAGCACAAGCTGTTCGAGGACGAGGCCGGCGACGTGTTCGACCAGTTCGCGCGGGTGGGCGCCTCGGCCAACGCCTACACCTCGGCCAACGAGACGGCGTATCACTTCACCGCGAGCCAGGGCTTCGACGAGTGCCTGCGCCTGCTGCTCGACTTCGTGACCGACCCCTACTTCACCCCCGAGCAGATCGAGAAGGAGCGCAAGGTCATCGCCCAAGAGATCCGGATGTACGACGACGATCCGGACACCCAGGCGCAGCTGAACCTCATGCGCGCGCTCTACCACCAGCACCCCGTGCGGATCGACACCGCGGGGAGCCTGGAGTCGATCGCGCAGATCGACAAGTCGCTGCTCGAGCTCTGCCACCGGACCTTCTACCAGCCGCAGAACATGTTCCTCTGTATCTCGGGCGACGTAGACCCCGAGCAGGTGCGCGCGCAGCTCGAGGACGACCTCGCCCGCCGCCTGGCCGCCCGCGGCGGCGGCCTGCCGCCGACCGCGATCCAGCGGGCCGAGGTCGCCGAGCCGCCCGAGATCGCCGCCGACCGGATCGAGGTCCACATGCCCGTGGCCCTGCCGAAGGCGCTCGTGGGCTACAAGGGCGCGCCGATCGCCGACGGCCCCGGGCGCCTGCAGCAGACCCTCAACGTCTACGTCGCGCTCGAGCTCTTGTTCGGGCGCTCGAGCCGCTTCTACGCCGAGCACTACGCCTCGAACCTGATCGACCCGTCCTTCAGCTACTACTACACCGCGAGCCGCGGCGGCTACGCCTACGCCCTGCTCGGGGGAGAGACCCCCGACCCCGAGGCGCTCGTGGCCGCCGCCGCGGCCGAGGTGGCCCGCGCCCAAAGCGAGGGCTTCGACCCCCAGGCGGTGCGCCGGATCCGCAACAAGCTCTGGGGCTCGTACCTCAAGGGCTTCAACTCGGTCGAGCAGCTCGCCAGCCGCGAGACCGACGCCCACTTCGAAGGCTGGAGCCTCTCGGGCTACGTCGAGCAGCTCGAGGCCCTCGACGCCGACGCGGTCCTGGGGTCCTTGCACGAGCTCTTCGTCGACGAGCGCCGCGCGGTCTCGGTGGTGCGCCCGGTCTGAGCTCCGGTTCGGTCAGGGTCTCGGAGTTTGCCGTCGAGCCGGGACCGTGGTCTTGCCGGGTGCACCAACTTTCCGTAGCCTCGCGACCTCACGCGAACACATGACTCACGCACCACGGAGGTCCGGGTGGGACACGAAGCCTGGAGTGACGACGCGCCGGCGGCGCCCGAGCCGGACCCGTATCAGCCGGGCACGGCGCCCCTCGGCGAGGGCCGCCCGGGGCCCATGGCCTACGGCGTCGACCCCGTCGCCAAGGTCAAGCCCCCGGCGATCTGCTTGATCATCTTCGGCGCGCTGTTCGGCTTCCTCTCGCTGTGCGGGGCCGGCCAGGGCATCGCCATGTTGGCCGGCGCGCTGCCGGGGCCTCAGGTGCCGCCCGACGCGCCGCCCGAGGTCGCCGAAATGATGCAGCAGTGGTACACCCTCGCCCCGATCATGAACGTGGTCACGGGCTTCATGGGTGTGGTCACCTGCGTGCTCGCCTTCGTGGCGGGGATTCGCCTGCTGAGCATGCGGGGCGCGACCCTCGCCAAGGTGGCGTCGGTCTTGATCATGATCCCGGTGGGCGGCTGCTGCTGCCTGGGGATTCCCCTAGGGATCTGGGTCCTCGTGACCCTCGGCAAGCCCGAGGTCGCCGCGGCGCTGCGCGAGGCCGACGACTACGCCCGGGGCTAGCCCGCGGCCGAGAACAGCCGCGTCACCTGCTCGGCGACGGCGCTGAGCCGCTCGCCGGCCGACGCGAGCGCGTCGTCGAGCGAGCCGGGGCCGGGCTGGGCCGAGAACACGGCGGCGAACCCGCGGGGGCCGCAGAGGGTGGAGGCCCCGGGGCTCAGGGCGCCCGCGATCGCGACCGGCGGCACGCCCGCCGCGCGGCA
>JAGQRJ010000241.1 GCA_020425635.1 Planctomycetota bacterium
CCAAGGAGAGCATTCTAGTGCTCGACCTGATCGATTGGATTGAGAGCCACCCGCTACGGCCGAGCGCCGCGCGCGCCGCGTGCGCCATGGGTCGCGCCCTGGCCGCGATCTGCGCGGACCGCAAGCAGCTCTTGAACATGATCGAGACGGCCTGCGACGAGCAGCAGGCCGCACTGCGCGCCGCGCCGCGCCGCGACCTGATCGCCCACATGCGCGAGCGGATCGCGCGCGGCGAGCTCGGGACCGACGCCCAGCTCGCTGCCGTGGCCAAGACCGAGCGTTTCCGAAAGGACCTCGCATGAAGCCTTCCGAGCCCAAGGGCCAGCCCATGAAGGTCGAGGCGCGCTACTACGTTCAGGCTATGCTCCTGCACCTCGCGCGCAAGGGCGACGACGAGGCCGAGAGCCAGCTCGTGGACCTCGCCCTGGTCGGCTTGCGCGTCGTCCACGACCGCGGCGGCGCTGAGCATATCGTGTTCGAGGAGAGCAAGGACTACCCGCAATGAGCGCCAGCGAAGATCAATTCGTGGGGGCTCACGCGCTGTGCTCGCTGCTCTACAACATGGCGCCCGTCGACATGGTCGATTACGTCTTCCCTGGCGAGGCCGAGGGATACCGCCACGAGAAGGCGGCCTTGTGCGCGCAGAGTCAGCTCCGGTTCATTGGCCAGCTCGACCCGTCTCGCTTCCGCCGGTTGGTCGGCCTGGCGGTAGAGCGTTACGGGCTGAACGCCGCCAGGCTCGCCAACCTCTACTGAGCCAGCTCGCCGGGTGGGCGCGCAGGCGCCGTCAGGCTCACGACCTGGCCCGGCAGTCACCTGAGGGGTTACCCTCGCGACCAGCCCAAGGAGGGCACCATGACCAGAGAGTTCCATACCGGCGTGATCCGCTACGCCCACGGACCCAAGGGGCACGCGTGATCGCCACGAAGAAGCCGCGCAAGCTCCACGCGCGCCGGAGTCCGCGCTACACTCGCCCCATGCGCGCCGTGGTCTACACCCGATTCAGCCCCCGCCGCAACGCCTCGGACTCGGTTTCGTGCGAGGTCCAGGAGGACCTCTGCATGGATCTGGCCAACCTCCGCGGCTGGCCGGTCCACAGCATGCACCGCGACGAGGGCGTGAGCGGGAAGACCATGGACCGGCCAGGGCTCGAGGCCGCGCTCGCCGAGCTGGGCCCCGACGACGTGCTCTTGGTCTACCGCCGCGACCGCCTCGCCCGTGACCTGCTCCTGGCCGAGCTGATCCGCCGGCAGGTCGCGGCGGCCGGCGCCAGGATCGTGGCGGTAGAGGGCGACGTCGACGGCGACGCCGACGACCCGCACCTGGTGTTCGTGCGCCAGGTCATGGACGCCGTCGCCGAGCTGGAGCGCAAAATGATCGCGGCGCGCACCAAAGCCTCAATGAGGGCCCAGCAACGCGCCGGAAAACGGGTCGGGCGCTACGCCCCCTACGGCTACCGGATCGACCCCGACGACCCGACGCGCCTCCTGTCAAACCCCGACGAGCAAGCCGCAGCAGCTCGCGCGCGAGAGCTCATGGCCCAGGGCCTGAGCGCCTACGCCGTGGCCAAGCAGCTCGACCAGGAGTACCCCGACGCCTGCCGGGGCAAGCGCTGGGGCAAGAAGACGGTGGCCAAGATCGCGGAGAGGAAGCAGCCCTGAGCCCGGAGCAGCCGCCTCCCGACGCCCCGCCCTCACCCGGCGGGGCGTCGGTCTGTACCGGTATCCTCGGCGCAGGAGGGCCCTCTCATGGCCGACGAACTGACCCTGCGCGCTTCCTTGTCCTGTACCAAGGACGGCACCACGACCGCCCTTGCGGTCGGCCCGCTCCTGCTCGACGTGACCGGCGGCCAGGCGCTCAAGAACCGGCAGACCGTCGGCACGAGCGAGGAGGCCCTGGTCGTCGGCGACGTGGCCAGCGGGGGCTACATGCTCGCGGTGAACCGCGACCCGACGAACTTCGTGCAGATCCTGGGCGCCAGCGGAGAGACGCCTCTCGTGCGCCTCGAGCCCGGTGACCTCTGCCTATTCAGGGTCGACGACGGCGCGACGCTTTACGCGATCGCCAACACCGCCCCTTGCGACGTCGAGTACGCGATCCTCGACGCGTAGAGCGGCCGCGGGAGACGCGTCGCTCAGGTCCCTGGCGACACGAAGTGCGCCCAGGCCCGCGAGACGCCGCCCGATCCAGGAAACAGGTCGTGCAGCTCGTCGCCACGACGCGCTCCGAGGAGCCTGAACAGCCAGTAGCAGAACGCCGCAGGTTTCGCGCCGATCACCCGGTCTGGGTCGCTGAGGCGCGGGCGGGCCACGTATTCCAAGGCGTCGCTCACGCCGGCGGGGTCGACGCGTCGTCCACCGCGGTAGACGACGGCTTCCCAGCCCTGGCAGGCGATCCGCGCTCCGGGCGACCTCCGCGTGCCACGGTGCCACGAGGCGACCCGCACCCCCTCGATCCCGAGCTCTGCGACAAGCGGGGCGACGACGCTAAGCAACCCGTCCGAGCTCGTGCTCAGCGCCCAGCCGTCGTAGCTGCTCAGGTCGACGAGTAGCTTCCGGTGGTCGACCTCTCCGGCGTAGTCGGGGTGCCCGCGGTAGAGGTAAGCCTTTCCGGGGTAGGGCGGGTCCGCGTACGCGAGGCTTAGAGCCGTCTCCGCTGCAGGAGGCACGGCTCCGCGCTGGCTGGCGAACTTCCAGTGCGCCTGCCGGCAGCGCTTGTGGCAGTGCTTCGAGTCCTTCCGCTTGCCAGCGGGGATTGGCCGGCGGCACCACCCGCAAGGAGCCCCAGGACCCGTCGCTAGTACTCGGCCGACGCGTTCTCCATCACGGTCCGACGCGTCGCGTCTCGAGGCCGAACGCGTCTCGCCGGCGCCGCCCGACGCGTCGATTAGGTCCCCGGCGACGCGCTTCACTGCGGCATGCTCCGGGCCCACGCTTCTAGGGTCCACGGCCCCCAGCGGACTTTACTCTCGCCGCACCGCTCGCAGCGGAATGCTCTCCCGCGACTCCTAATCACCATGACTTCAAAAGAAGAAAGACCCATGACTTCAAAAGAAGAAAGACCAATGGAGAGGCGGTCGCTCAGCGCTTTGCGCGCCCAGGGGTGTCCGAAGGTCATGCACTCCCACTCGCGGTCACGCAAGCGCTCGTCGTTCGAGCGCTTCACCGAGGCACTCCGGGTCGGGCCGGGTGGTTTGGCGCGATCCTGGGGGCTCTCAGCGCGTCGGATTTCGGCCCAGGCGCCATAACCCTAGCAGTCCGCATGGACGGGCACGAGCAGGCGAAGCAGGCCCCGAACCGCTCCCCGAGCTGCTCGTGGTCAACGTCCATGTGCCCGCAGGCGCACTCGCGCGGTACTCCCCAGAGGACGCTCACCGGAGCGCCCACTCGATCAGCGCGGCGCAGACCGCCTCGCGCACCGGCTGCTCGCCCGCTTCGCCGGCTGCAGACAAGATCGGCCCTGGGGTCGCACCGAACGTGGCGTCGAGTCCACAGGGTGGCGGGAGCAGCGGTGCGAAGTAGCACCAGTTGGCCCCGATACCGGCGCATGCCTCGTGAGCTGCTCCGAGCCTCAACTCGCTCGGGTCAGCCAGCCACGCCTCAGCGGCCTCGATCGCGCGGTGCTCAGCGCTACCGCCCATGCAGCCGAAGCCGCACGCATGCACCGCCCACGCAGCCGCAACCGCAGCCCGCAGCAACGCCCCCGGCCACCGCCCCAGGCCGCGGAGCCATGCGTCGAGGTTGGCCAGCGGGGCCAGCGGGGTGCCTATGCACGCGCTGAGGTTGTCCGTCCCGAGAGGACAGCCGCACGGGTAGACCCCCAACGCCTCCCGCGCCCCCGCATGCCCGCAGTAGGCCGCAAGCTCCAGCCGCTCGCGCGTCAGCGACCCGTCGCGCAGCCGGGCAGCCAACGCCGCCACCTCGGCCTGCGAGTCGTCTGTCGCGCGCTCCTTGGCCCGTGTCGCCGCGTCGCTCATGC
>JAGQRJ010000032.1 GCA_020425635.1 Planctomycetota bacterium
GCAAGGACCCCGCGCCCCCCAACCCCCTCGCCGGCGGCAAGGACCCCGCGACCCCAGCTCGGGACCCTTCGATCGCCGAGGCCGGCGAGCCCGAGGTCGTGAACCCCTGGGGCGCCGGCTGGGTCGACTTCAAGCACGCCAGCGGGATCTCCTTCCGCCACCCCGGCGACTGGCGCGCGCAAGAGATCCAGGGCGGGATCACGCTCACCCCGCCGGACGCGGCGCAGGACCCGCAGGGCAACCCGCTCGAGGTCTACCTGGTCAACGCGGACCTCGCCAACGGAGTCAGCGACCCCGCCGGCGCCGAGGCTCGAGCCTTCGTGCACCAGGAGATCGACCCCCAGTTCCCCGCGCTCAAGTCCAAGGGCGCGCCCGAGCGCCGCGAGCTCCGGGGACGCACGATCGGGGTCTACGCCTGGAGCGGGACCTCGCCCCAGAACGGACTCGCGCTCGAGGCCAGGCTCTTCTGCGCGATCGAGGGCCAGTACGCCTACTTCCTCTTCGCCCTCGGAGAGAACGGCCGCGTCGCCAAGCGCAGCCCTCAGCTCGAGGCGGTGGTGGCGAGCTTTGGCTACAGCGCGCCCCCCAAGGACGAGCGCCTCAGCGGCTACTGGCGCTACACCCACTCCCAGGTCTCGGGGAGCTTCAGCATGGTCACCGACTACCACCTGCAGCTCGACGCCGACGGGAGCGCGCGCTGGAAGACCCAGAGCGGCGGCGGCGACGCGAACTCGAGCGTCATGTCGGGCGACGGCGGCTGGACCAAGACCGGGCGCTGGCGCACCGAGGGCAAGCAGCTCTTCGTCGACTGGAGCGACGGCACGCAGCTCGCGGCGCCCTATATCTGCGACGGCAGCAGCCTGCTGCTCAAGCGCTCGAGCGGCAAGCAGATCTACGAGCGCGTGCGCTAACCCGCGCCCCTCCCGCTGGTTCCCCGCGGGAGGGGGCTTAGAATCCCGCAGGCGGCGGGGTCGCCCAGAGAGGACCGGCATGAGCGACGAGGCTGAGATCGAGCGGGACGAACTGGAGTGCGGGGCGCTGTTCGTGGGGGCTGGCCCGGCGAGCCTCGCGGGGGCGATCCGGCTCGCGGACCTGGTGCAGGCCCACAACGACGGGGTCGAGAACGGGACCGTCGAGGGCGAGCCGATCGACCTCGAAGAGACCCCGATCATGGTGATCGAGAAGGCCCCCGAGGTCGGCGACCACACCATGTCGGGCGCGATCATGGACCCGCGCGCGATCAAGGAGCTGATCCCCGACTTCCTCGAGCGCGAGGCCCCCGTCGAGGGCGAGGCCCTGCACGACTCGCTGTGGGTCCTGTTCAAGAAGCGCAAGCTCTCGGCGCCGATCGTCCCCCCGACCTTCAACAACCACGGCAACTACATTCTGAGCCTCAACAAGTTCGTGAAGTGGCTCGCCGAGCAGGCCGAGGAGAAGGGGATCCAGATCCTCCCCGACTTCCCCGGGGCCGAGGTGCTCTACGACGAGCAGGGCGCGGTCAAGGGCGTGCGCACCGTCGACAAGGGGATCGACAAGCACGGCGAGCGCAAGGACAACTTCGAGCCGGGCACCGACCTCCACAGCCCGATCACGATCTTCGGCGAGGGCTCGCGCGGCTCGCTGACCCGCTCGCTGATCGGGCGCTTCAAGCTCACCGAGGGGCGCAACCCGCAGATCTACTCGACCGGGGTCAAGGAGGTGTGGAAGATCCCCGCCGGCCGGCTCAAGCCGGGCCAGGTGATCCACACCGCCGGCTACCCGATCGGGGTCCTCGGCAACGAGTTCGGCGGCGCCTGGATCTACGCGCTCAAGGACGACCACGTCTCGATCGGCTTCGTGACCTCCCTCGACAGCCCCGACCCCAACTGCGACCCGCACCGCTTGTTCAGCCTCTGGAAGTCGCACCCCGCGATCGCGGCGATCCTCGAGGGCGGCGAGGTCGTGCGCTACGGCGCGAAGACGATCCCCGAGGGCGGCTGGTTCTCGCTGCCGCTGCCCTACATGCCCGGGGCCATGCTCGTCGGCGACTCCGCCGGGTTCTTGAACATTTCCCGGCTCAAGGGCATTCACCTCGCCATGAAGTCGGGCATGCTCGCCGCCGAGGCCGCCTTCGAGATCCTGCGCGACAAGGCCCCCGCGACCCGCGACCGCACCAAGGTCTACTGGAAGAAGGTCCTCGACTCCTGGGTGTTCGAGGAGATGTGGAAGGTGCGCAACTTCCGCCAGAGCTTCCAGAAGGCGCCCTTCGGCTTCCTCCGCGGCGGCCTCGCGGCGGGCCTGCACATTCAGTCGGGGGGCCTCTGGCCCCCCGGGCGCGTGCCCCTGGTCTCCGACCACCACCGCATGAACCGCCTGCGCGACCGGCCCGCCAACGGCGCCTGGAAGCAGCCCCCCGCCGCGCTCCTGCCCTCGGTCGAGACGGCGGCCCTCGCGGTCAAGGCGCGGGAGAAGGTGACCTCGAAGGCGCCGCTCGAGGCCCCGGTCGAGCAGCCCGAGCCCAGCGTCAAGACCGAGGGCGTCGTCTACGACAAGGTCACCGACGTCTACTACTCGGGCGCGACCCACGAGGAAGACCAGCCTCCGCACCTCGTGATCGCCGACACGGACATTTGCCACACCCGCTGCACCGAGGAATACGGCAACCCCTGCCAGTACTTCTGCCCGGCCGCGGTCTACGAAATGGCCGCCACCGACGACGGGAAGGGGCGCGAGCTGCGGCTCAACTTCTCCAACTGCGTGCACTGCAAGACCTGCGACGTGCGCGACCCCTACCAGATCATCACCTGGGTCACCCCCGAAGGCGGCGGGCCGACCTACGCCGGGCTGTAGCCCTCGAAGCAGCCCCGAACCCCGCAGCCTGCGCAGCCCCTGCGCAGGCTGCGCGGCGTGTGGGGGGAACCTCCCGGAGAAAAACTGGAGCGCAAGCCGTTACGCTCCCTGCCGATACGCAACAACATGAACAAAACCTGGACTTAATTGAATCCGTTCTGCAGGGCCGTGCGAAAACCCTCCTGAACCCGGGAGCGAAGGCTCCCCAACCTCTGGAGCGTTTCATGAACCGCCTGTCCCTCGTCGCCGCCCTCCTCAGCGCGGCGGCCCTCACCGCCAGCGCCCAATCCTCGATCGTCGAGACCGCCAAGCAGGCCGGCTCGTTCTCGACCCTGCTGACCGCCGTCGAGAAGGCCGGCCTCGCCGAGACCCTCATGGGCGACGGGCCCTTCACCGTGTTCGCGCCGACCGACGAGGCCTTCGCCGCGCTGCCCGAGGGCACCCTCGAGTCGCTGCTCACCCCCGAGGGCCTGCCGAAGCTCAAGCTGATCCTGACCCACCACGTGCTCTCGGGCGCCGCCGACTCGAGCGCCGCGAAGCGGGCCGACTCGGTGACCCCCCTCAGCGGGCAGCCCCTGCCCCTCGAGTTCGCCGACGGCATGCTGAGCGTCGCGGGCGCGAACGTCGTCAAGGCGGACATCGTCTGCACCAACGGCGTGATCCACGTGATCGACAGCGTCATGCTCCCCAACCTCGACGACGTGGTCGAGACCGCCAGCAAGGTCGGCGCGTTCAAGACCCTGCTCGCCGCCGCCAAGGCCGCGGGCCTGGTCGACGCGCTCAAGGCCGAGGGCCCGATCACCGTGTTCGCGCCCACCGACGAGGCCTTCGCCAAGCTGCCCGAGGGCACCGTGGCCAGCCTCCTGAAGCCCGAGAACAAGGACCAGCTGGTGAAGATCCTCACCGCGCACGTGGTCCAGGGCCGCGTCGGCTCCGCCGCCGCGATCAAGGGCGGCAAGGCCCCCACGCTCCAGGGCACCACCTGGACGATCACCAGCGACGAAGGCGCCGTGCTCGTGGGCAACGCCCAGGTCGTGAAGGCCGACGTCTACACCAGCAACGGCGTGATCCACGTGATCGACACCGTGCTGATCCCCGCCAAGTAGCGCTCTCCCCCCCTTGGAACCCGGAGCCGCGGCCACAGGCCGCGGCTCCTTGCCTTGGTTCGCGCCCGCCGCACCGGAGAAAGCTGAATCCGCGGCCGCGCGGCGCGCGAAGACTCGGCTGGAGACCCCTCATGCCCCAGCACGCGACCTCGAGCTTGCGCAATTCGCGGGATCGCGTCTACTCGACCCTGGGCAGTCCCGCTGCACCATGTCCCACGCGCTGACCCTGAGCGCCGTGCGAGCCGAGGGCCGGGGCCGGAAGGCCCTGGCGTGGCTCGCGTGGCCCAACCGTTCGAGGCCCGGTTTGACCCCTGCCCTGCAACTCGAACCCGTGCTGCCGCGGATCGCGCGCGGCGACCACGCCCTGGTCGCCACCTGCCTCGCGCGCTACGGGGGACTCGTGGCCGGCCTCGCCCGCCGGCTCCTGCCCGCGGCGGAGGTCGACGACGCGGTGCAAGAGGTGTTCACGGCGGTGTGGAAGGCCGCGGGCCGCTTCGACCCCGGCCGCGGGAGCGAAGCCGCCTTCGTCGCCGTCCTCGCCCGCCGGCGCCTGATCGATCGCCTGCGCCGCCTCGGGGCGCGCCCCCAGACCACGGCCCTCCCGGCCGAAGAGGCGCTCCCCGCGAGCGCGACCGCGCCCACGGCCGAGCTGCGCGAGCAGGTCGAGCGCGCCCGACGCGCCCTCGCCGCGCTGAAGCCCGGCGACCGCCGGCGGGTGCTCGAGCTGATCCTGCTGCGCGGCTACACCCAGACAGAGGTCGCCGCGGCCCTCGGCCTGCCCCTGGGGACCGTGAAGACCCACGCGCGCCGGGGGCTGGCCCAGCTCCGCGCCGAGCTGGGGGAGGTGCCCGCGTGAGCGACCTTCCGCAGACCCTGGGGCAGAGCCCCGACGAGGCCGAGCTGGAGCGGGCCCTGGCCGCCCTCGAGGCCCCCTCCGCCGACGGCCCGCTGAGCGAGCTGGAGCTGCTCGCGGGGGAGGCCCTCGTCGGCTGGCTCGGCGACGAGCCCCCGCTCGACCCCGCCCTGCACGCCGCGCTGCTCGAGGACGCCCAGCGCTTCTTCGGCGACGCGGCCCCCGCGCCCACCGCCCCCGTCGCACGCCCCGCGGCCGCGCCCCCGAGCCCCGGGCTCAGCAACGCGGGCTGGGGCTGGCTCGTGGCGGCGGTCGTCCTGCTCTCCCTGGCCGTGGGTCGCTGGCAGGCGACGCCCCCCGCCCCCCTCCCGCTCCCCAACCTGCGGGAGCAGCTGGCCCAGGCGCCGGACCGCGTGCAGCTCGCCTTCGGCGCCACCTCGGAGGGCCAGGCAGCCTACGGAGACGTCCAGGGCGAGGTGGTGTGGAGCCCCTCGCGGCAGCAGGGCTACATGACCTTCCGCGGGCTGCCCCAGAACACGCCGAGCGCGGCGCAGTATCAGCTCTGGATCGTCGACCCCAGCCGGGACGCGAACCCCGTCGACGGCGGCGTGTTCGACGTCACGGCCGAGGGCGAGGTGCTGATCCCGATCGACGCCAAGCTGCGGGTCGACGACGCCCAGGCCTTCGCGATCACCCTCGAGCAGCCGGGGGGCGTGGTGGTCTCGGGCGGCCCGCTGCTCCTGGTGGCGGCGCCGTGAGCCGCCCGACCCCCGAGCCCGCCGGGCCTGGGCAAGAGTCGGTGTGGGACTACCCGCGCCCGCCCCGGATCGAGCGCTGCCCCAAGCTGCTCGAGGTGCGCCTGGGCCAGCGGGTGATCGCGAGCACCACCGCCGGCTGGCGGGTGCTCGAGACCAGCCACCCGCCGGTCTACTACTTCCCGCCCGCGGACGTGCGCACCGAGCTCCTCCGCCCGAGCGCCCAGCAGTCGTTCTGCGAGTGGAAGGGGCGCGCGCGCTACTTCGACGTCGTGATCGACCCGCACGTGCTCCCGGGGGTCGTGTTCCAGTACCCCGAGCCGAGCCCCGGCGCCGCCGAGCTCGCGGGCTGCTACAGCTTCTACGCGGGCGAGCTGACCGGCGTCGTCGACGGCGAGTGGGTCACCCCGCAGCCCGGCGGGTTCTACAGCGGCTGGATCACCCACGACCTCGCCGGCCCCTTCAAGGGCGGCCCCGGCTCCCACGGCTGGTGAGCCCCGGCGCGCACCTCAGCTCGCGAGGGGCTCGCCCTCGAGCCCGGTGCGCAGCCAGCGCTCGCGGCGAAACCACACCCAGAACGCGACGCCCTTGAGCACCATGGTCGCCGAGATCGTGTACCACACCGCGAGGGTCCCCCAGCCGAGGGCCGCGAGCCCCAGCGCGAGGGGGATTCGGATCACGGTGCCGACCACCACGATCGCCATGGCCGGCGCGGTGTCGCCGACCCCGCCCGCCACGTTGTCGAGCACGATCTCGTAGGCCATGGGGATCAGCGCCAGCGCGACCACCCGCAGGTAGAGGCTGCCCTCGGCGATCACGGCCGCGTCGTCGGTCATGATCCGCATGCAGCCGCTCGGCCACGCGAGGAGCAGGGCCGTGATCGGGAGCATGCACAGCACCGCCCAGCGCAGGGCGAGGCGCACCGCGTCTCGCGCGCGCTCGGGCTGCACGGCGCCCAGGTTCTGCCCGGCGATCGTCCCCGCGGCGCGCCCGATCGCGAGCATGAGCATGTAGCTCACCGACTCCATGCGGATCCCGACCCCCAGGGCCGCCACGGCGGGGGTCCCGCCCAGGCCCTCGGTGATCCGCGCCAGGCCGAGGTAGATCGTCGAGAACGCGATCCCCGCCGCGCTCACCGGCGCGCCGATCCGGGCGATCTCGAGCGCGCGGCGCAGGCTCAGCTCGCCCGGCCGCGGGCGGCCCAGCCCGAGGGCCGCCCGCCGGCGCCAGAGGAACGCGCTCAGCACGAGCAGCCCCGCGCCGCGGGCGCCGACCGTGGCCAGCGCGGCGCCCTGGACCCCCAGCGCCGGCACCGGGCCGAGCCCGAAGATCAGGACCACGTCGAGCACGGCGTTGAGCGCGAAGGAGCCCGCGAGCACGAGCATGGGCAGCCGGGTCTCCCCCGCCCCGCGGAAGATCGACTCCAGCAGCAGGAACCCGCCGAGGGTCGGGAAGCCGAAGCAGAGCACCTCCAGGTAGTCGACCCCGAGGGCCGCGGGGGCGGGCTCGAAGTTGACGATCCCCACCACCCAGCGCGGGATCTGGCCCCCGAGGGCCGCGACCGCGGCGGTCAGCGCGGCCCCGAACAAGAGCCCCGTGAGCGCGGCGGCCCCGGCGCGCTGTGGATCTCGCGCCCCGACCGCGCGGGCGACGAGGGCCAGGGTCCCCGCCGAGGCCAGCTCGGCGAAGGCGATCATGCACCAGATCGCGTACATCGTCCCGCCGACCGCGGCCAGGGAGTCGGGCCCCACGCGCCCCACGAGGGCCATGTCGACCCAGTTGAAGCCGATCTGGCCCAGGTAGCCGACCGCCAGCGGCCACGCCAAGCGGCGCAGCGGGCGGTTCAGCGGACCGACGAGAATGTCGCCCGCGGGCGTGGTGTCCATGCGCCCTGGATCCTGCCCGAGGAGCGGCCCGGGGACAACACGTAAGGCCGGCGGAGGCGGCTCGCTAGGCGGTGCGCTGGAGAATGTAGTAGCGGTGGCCGGACGAGAGGCGCGAGATCGGGACCCAGCCGCGCACGGCGAAGCCGTTCTCCCCGGCGATCCGCTCGACGTCCTTGAGGCGGAAGGTGCTCTTCGAGCGCTTCTTGTTGAACACGCGCCGGACCTCGCGCATGCGGTTCTTGAACGACTCGGTGGCGAAGATCGTGACCACCACCCAGCCCTGCGAGATCCGCATGATCTCGCGCAGGTAGGCCTCGCGGCGGGCGTCGTCGCCAATGTGGTGCGAGAGCCGCGCCGAGAACACCACGTCGAAGGTCCGCTCGGCGAAGGGCAGCTGGAACGCGTTGACCACCGAGCAGCGGCCGTCGGGGTGGGCCTCCTTCAGCCGGTTGAGCATTTCCCGGGAGTAGTCGCCGCTGATCAGGCGGCGCGCGAAGGGGAG
This sequence comes from Planctomycetota bacterium, assembly GCA_020425635.1. Classification (GTDB taxonomy): domain Bacteria; phylum Planctomycetota; class J058; order J058; family J058; genus JAGQRJ01. The sequence continues at coordinate 7,932 of JAGQRJ010000032.1, forward strand.
CAGCTCGGGCAGCAGCCGGCCCGCGCCGCAGGGCATGTCGAGCAAGAGCCCGTCGGTGACCCCGGTGCGCTCGAGGGCGCGGCGGATCGCGCGGCGCTCGAAGTGGCTCGAGATCCGCTTGTGCAGCTGGCGATCGTACTTCGTCGCGTAGCTCACGGCCCGCTCGCGCTGGCGGCGGGAGTTCGCGTATTGCTCGAGCAGCTCGTCGTCTAAGGACATGGCACCTCCGCGGGGGCCGGCTCGTCCGGGAGCCGCGAGGGCGGCGAGCCGACAGGGAGCGAGAGGGTGAAGCGCGTCTCCCCGGCCTCCCGAGTCGCGCGCAGCTCGCCCCCATGTCGCCTGGCGATCGCCCGGCTGAGGGCGAGCCCAAGACCCAGGCCGGACTTTAGCACGGCCGACGGGCGCCCGCGATTGAAGGGGAGGAAGATCGCCTCCAGGTCCTGGCCCACGAGCCCGTCGCCGGTGTCGGCCACCGTGACCCGACACTGCGCCGCGTCGACCTCGAGGCCGAGGCGGAGCTTGGCGCCAGGCGGGGCATACTTGCAGGCGTTCTCCAGCAGGTTCCACACGGTCCGCGTGAGCAGCAGGGCGTTGCCGTGCACGTAGACCTGCTCCGGCGCGATCGAGGTCTCGAAGCTCAGCCCCACCTGCTCCGCGAGGATCGCCGCGTCCGGCGCGATCCCGTTCACGACCTCGAGCATGGAGGTCAAGGGCCCCTGGCGCAGGTCTTGCTCTTCCCCGCGCGCGAGCTCGAGCAGCCCGTCGATCAGCCGCCGGAGCAGGTCGACCTCCTCGAGGATCGTGCCCAGGGCCTCGTCCTTGGCGACCGCGTCGGGCGTCTGCAGCGCGAGCTCGGCCTCGGCCCGGACCCGCGCCAGGGGGGTGCGCAGCTCGTGCCCGGCGTGGGCGCTGAAGCGCGCCTGGCGGGTGGCGTTCTGCTCGTGGCGCTCGAGGGTCGAGTTGAGGAACGCGGCGAGCTCCTCGAGCTCGGCGTAGGAGCGAGGCTCGCTGAGGCGCCCCTTGGGCCCTTCGTGGCTGGCCAGGGCCCGCGCCTCCTGGACCATGCGCAGCATGGGGCGCAGCGCCGCGCTCAAGAGCCCGAAGGCGCCGAAGAAGGTGACCAGCAGCGCGATCGTCAGCCCCAGGGCGTACCAGCCCGAGAACCGGAGCAGGCTCTCGTCGCTCCGGCGAGGGTCGACCGCCGAGGCCACCACCCAGCTCACTCCCCCCGGCTCCCCGACGCGCAGCGCGCAGCGCAGGGCCGGGTCCGGGAGGAGGTCCTCGAGCCGGTAGCGCACGTCTCCCGCGTGCAGCGCGTCCAGGTCGAGGTCCCAGCTCGCCAGCGCGGGCTGCTCGCCGAGCTGGAGCACCGGCTCCCCCCCCGAATCGTAGACCGTGAGCCCGTAGACCCCCGGCTCGGGGAACAGCCCCGGGGCCGCGGCGACCCGGCGCTGCAGCTCCTCGACCGAGCTCACCTCGCTGGCGAGGATCGCGAGCTCCTGGGCCTCGTGGAAGGCGAAGGTGTGCACCTCCTCGTCGAGGCTCCTGCGCAGCAGCGCGTAGGCCGCGCCCCCGAGCCCCCCGCCCAGGAGCAGCACGAAGACCGCGCTCCACGCGGCCAGGCGCACCCGCAGCGCGCGCCAGCTGAAGCTCCCCAGGAGCATCACGCGCAGCTCGCCGAGTCGAGGGCGTAGCCGATCCCGCGCACGGTGCGGATCGGACGCAGCCCGAGGTCGGCGAGTTTCTTGCGCAGGTAGCTCACGTAGACGTCGACCACGTTCGTGCCGGTGTCGAAGGAGTAGCCCCACACCCGGTCGGAGAGCACGGCGCGGGTCAGCGGCGTGTCGGGGTTGCGCATGAGCATGGCCAGCAGCTGGTATTCGCGCTCGGTGAGGCTCGCGTGCTTGCCGGCGTGCTCGACCTTGCGCTCGACCTGGTCGAGGGTCAGCGCGCCCACCCGGAGCACCCGCTCGACCAGGTCGGGCTGGGCCCGGCGGAAGAAGGCGCGGATCCGGGCCTGGAGCTCGACGATGCTGAAGGGCTTGACCAGGTAGTCGTCGGCGCCGAGGTCGAGGCCCTGGACCTTGTCGTCGATCCCGCCCCGGGCGGTGAGCACGAACACGGGGGTCGAGCAGTCGGACTCGCGCAGCCGCCGCAAGACCTCGTAGCCGCTCAGGTCCGGCAGCATGAGGTCGAGCAGGATCAAGTCGAAGGGGCGCTCGAGCGCCAGGCGCAGGGCCGGCTCGCCCGCGGCGACCGACTGGGCCTGGTGACCGCTCGACTGCAGGCCCTGCTGGAGGTGCGACGCGATCTTGGGGTCGTCTTCGACGACGAGCACGTGCACGCCTGACCTCCCGTCCTCCTTCGATCTTACCGACGGCGCTCGAGATCAGAATTAGAGGTTTTTAACCTAGTTCGCGCGCCGCTATCCTCCTCTAATCACCGGCACCAAGGTATGGCAGCTGCCGAGCGCACGGAAATGACCGAGTCCGCGACCACGAGCGCACAGGGACCCCGCTTCGTCCCCTGCGCTTCGGGAGTGTCCGCGGAGCTCGACCTGGCCCTGAGCCGGGTCACGGCCGCGCCGGGGTGGGACGCGCTCCCGCCCCTCGCCGAGGGCCGCCGCGCCTCGGTCTCGCTCCTGACCTGCGGCGAGACGACCCTCGCGGTCAAGCGCTACACCGACCGCCGGGGCTTCCTCCTGCGCACCTTCTTGCGCTCGAGCCGCGCCCAGCGCGAGGCCAAGGCCATGCTCCTCGTGGCGGAGGCCTGGCCGGAGAACCCGGTGCGCGTGGTCGGCTGGGCGGCCCGGCGGGTGCTCGGCTTCGTCCCGCAGTGCTGGATCGCCACGACCTACTTCGGCGGGAGCTTCGACCTCCGGCGCCTGCGGACCATGGAGCCCGCCGAGCGCGCCGCGACCTTCGCGCTCCTCGTGCAGCGACTCCCGGGGGTCCTCGCGCGGGTCCACGCCCACGGGGTGTTCGCCCGCTCGCTGCGCGGGAAGAACGTGCTGCTCAACCCGAGCACCGAGCAGGTCGCCTTGATCGACCTGCCCTACGCCGTGCGCTGCGCCCGGGTCTCCGTCCGCCAGCGCGCCTACGACCTCGCGAGCCTCTGGACCGAGCTGCGCCACACGATCGACGAGGCGACCTGGGCCGCCTTCCTCGAGCGCTACCTCGGCCAGGCGGGGCTCGCCCCCGAGGAGGCCGCCGAGCTGACCCCCGCCGCGCTGGCCCTCGTCTCGGCCAGGCTCCAGCACAAGACCCCCCTCGCCTCCTGGAGCAGCCGCGGCAAGCGCTGGTTCCGCCACACCCGCCTCGGGCAGTTGATCACTGGCTTCCGCTACCCGAAGCGCACCGGCTGAGCCCTCCGAGGGGGCCGGCCCCCCTCGACTTTCCGCCTCCCCTGACACTCCGGAATCCTGCCCCAAGCGCTACAATGCTCCCGCGTGGTCGGAGCGTGTTCGCCGCCGTGCGCCAGGAGAGCGCAGGCACGAACGGGCCCCGGGCCTAACGCGCGGAGGAGACATGCTAGACCGCTTCACCGATCGAGCTCGGAAGGTCATGGGGTTGGCGCGCCAAGAGGCGCAGCGGTTCAACCACCAGTACATCGGCACCGAGCACATCCTCCTGGGCCTGATCCAGGAGGGCTCGGGGGTCGCGGCCAACGTGCTGCGCAACCTCGAGGTCGATCCGGACAAGATCCGCGTCGAGGTCGAGAAGATCGTCGAGGACGGGCAGACCATGGTCGCCATGGGTCAGCTCCCGTTCACGCCGCGCGCCAAGAAAGTCCTCGAGCTGGCCTCGGAAGAGGCCACCAACCTGCGCCACAACTACATCGGGACCGAGCACCTCCTGTTGGGGTTGATCCGGGAGAACGAAGGCGTCGCCGCGCAGGTGCTCATGAACCTCAACCTCAAGCTCGAAGACGTCCGCGAGGAAGTCCTGGAGCTTCTTGGAGCCGATATGTCCAGCAGCGAGAGTGCCCCTTCGGGTTCGAGCGACAAGCCGAACCGCAAGTCGAAGACCCCAGCCCTCGACGCCTTCGGGCGTGACCTCACCGAGCTCGCTCGGGAAGGCAAGCTCGACCCGGTGATCGGGCGCAAGGACGAGATCGAGCGGGTCACCATGATCCTCTCGCGGCGCACCAAGAACAACCCGGTGCTCCTCGGTGAGCCCGGCGTCGGCAAGACCGCGATCGTCGAGGGCCTGGCCCAGGACATCATCAAGGGCAACGTCCCCGAGATCCTGCGCGACAAGCGGATCGTGGTGCTCGACCTGGCCATGATGGTCGCGGGCACCAAGTACCGCGGCCAGTTCGAGGAGCGGATCAAGGCGGTCATGACCGAGGTCCGCCGCGAGAAGCACGTCGTGCTGTTCATCGACGAGCTGCACACCCTGGTCGGCGCCGGCGGCGCCGAGGGCGCGATCGACGCGAGCAACGTGCTCAAGCCCGCGCTCAGCCGCGGCGAAGTGCAGTGCATAGGAGCCACGACCCTCGACGAGTACCGCAAGTACATCGAGAAGGACGGCGCGCTCGCCCGGCGCTTCCAGAGCATCACCGTCGACCCGCCGAGCAAGGACGAGGCGGTCGAGATCCTCCGCGGCCTGCGCGACAAGTACGAGGCCCACCACCGCGTGCAGTACACCGACGACGCGCTGACCGCCGCCGTCGAAATGAGCTCGCGCTACATCTCCGACCGCTTCCTGCCCGACAAGGCGATCGACGTGATCGACGAGGCGGGCGCGCGGCTGCGCATGAAGTCCATGCGCACCCCGCCGGACCTCAAGTCCCTCGACGAAGAGGTCAAGCAGCTCGAGCAAGACAAGGAGGAGGCCGTCGCCGGGCAAGACTTCGAGCGCGCCGCCTCGCTCCGCGACAAGGCCGACCGGCTCAAGAAGCAGCGCGAGACGATCAAGCGCGAGTGGCGCGAGCAGACCCGCGAGTCGGGCGGCGTGGTCGACGAGAACATGATCGCCGAGACGGTCTCGAAAATGACCGGCGTGCCCCTGACCCGCCTGGAGAAGGGCGAAGCCGAGCGCCTCCTGCAAATGGAGGCCGAGCTGCACAAAATGGTGATCGCCCAGGACGAGGCGATCAAGGCGATCGCCAAGGCCGTGCGCCGCAGCCGCTCGGGGCTCAAGGACCCCCTGCGCCCCATGGGCAGCTTCCTGTTCCTCGGCCCCACGGGCGTGGGCAAGACGCTCCTGGCCAAGGCCCTGGCGCGCTTCATGTTCGACAACGAAGAGGCGCTGATCCAGATCGACATGTCGGAGTACATGGAGAAGCACAACGTCTCGCGGCTGGTCGGGGCGCCCCCCGGCTACGTGGGCTTCGAGGAGGGCGGGCAGCTCACCGAGAAGATCCGCCGCCGGCCCTACGCGGTGGTCCTCTTCGACGAGATCGAGAAGGCCCACCACGACGTGTTCAACATGCTGCTGCAGGTCATGGAAGAGGGCAAGCTGACCGACTCCTTCGGCCGGCACGTCGACTTCCGCAACGTGATCCTGATCCTGACGTCGAACATTGGCTCCGACGTGATCAAGAACAAGGCGACCCTCGGGTTCACCGCCGGCGAGTCCGACGCGGAGCGCTCCTACCAGCAAATGAAGAAGCAGCTCGGCCAGGAGCTCGAGCGGCACTTCCGCCCCGAGTTCCTCAACCGCCTGGACGACATGGTGATCTTCCGTCAGCTCACCCGCGACAACCTGGGCGAGATCGTGACCCTCGAGATCGACAAGGTGACCAAGCGCCTCAAGGACAAGGAGCTCACCATGGAGCTCACCACGCAGGCGGTCGAGTTCCTCATCGACAAGGGCTGGAACCAGGAATACGGCGCGCGCCCGCTGCGCCGGGCGATCGAGCAGTACCTCGAGGACCCGCTCTCGGAGGAGCTGCTCAAGGGCGCCTTCGACGACAAGCGGCATATCCTCGTGGACGTCGACCCCGAGACCGACGCGCTGCAGTTCAACGCGGTCGAGGCCGAGACCGTCTGAGCCTGGCCTCCCGGCTCGCCCTCGTGACGGCCCCTCCCGCGGGGGCCGTTTGCGTTGGTTCGCCCCGCGATCGTTAGAGAACTCCAACCTCCCTCTAATCCGACCTCGCTGCACCCCGCTGCCAAGCTGGGCGTCAGCGTCAACGGGCGTGGGGGCGCAGGAGAGATCATGAACGGACTTCCCCAGGCGATCGCGGCGGTGTGCGCGCTGTGCTCGCTGAGCTTCGTAGGAGGGTGCGCGCAGGACACCGGCGGAAAGACGGTCGCGGGGCGAACGCGGAGCATTTCGAACGTCCAGAGCGGGACGTCGAACGCCTCGGACGCGCAGCTGACCCTCCTCCGCCGCCGCGATCAGGCGACCGGTCAGGAGCGCTACGGCCTCGTGACCGCGCTCGCGGGGGCCGGGTCGCAGGAGGCGATCCTGCGGCTCCCCAACGGCGAGGAGCAGCCGCTGGCCCTCACCGCAGACGGAGCGCTGGGCCTCGAGCTCGAGCTGCCCCAGGCGCCCCTCGCCGGCGCCTACACCTTCTTGTGGTTCGACGCCCTCGGCTCCCGGCGCAGCCTGAGCCTCGTGGCCACCGCGGACTTCCCGCCCTACCCCGAGATCACGACGCCGACCGAGCGCGCCCTGGTCGCGCCCAGCGAGGTCTCCGTGGCCTGGACCTGGGACGGCGGCGGCGGCTTGTTCGCGCTCACGGCCCGCCAGACCCTGCCGGTCGCCGAGGACGTGGTCACCGTCGAGGACCTGGCCGAGCTCGGCGCCACGATCCCGCAGCTCGTGCCGGGGTCGCGCTACCTGCTCGAGGTCAGCGTCGGTGACGTCCCCGCCGGGCGCGCCGTGCGCTGGGTGAGCGCGTCCCAGGTCGAAGTGGACACCCTCCAGTGAGCCGGCCAGCCGCCGCCCTCGGGTGCGCCCTGCTCGCGCTCGGCCTGGGGTGCAACGGGCGCAGCAAGGAGACGGGCTCGGGGCCCTACGTGCAGCGCGTGACCTCGACCAGCGCGATCGTGGGCGCGGTCACCCCAGACGCGGTCACCCTGCGCCTGCGCGTGACCGCGGCCGCGGGGGGAGCGAGCTCCCTCACCGAAGACCCGACCCCGGTCCAGGTCCACGGGCTCCAGGCCTCGGGCCTCGAGCCCGCGCGGGACTACACCTACACCCTCGAAGGCTCCGACGGCGTGACCCTGGGGAGCGGGAGCTTCCACACCGCGCCCGAGGGCGCCACGGGGAGCTGCGTGTTCCTGGTCACCGGCGACAGCGGAGGCACCGACACCGACGAGGGCGAGCTCCTCGACGCCGGCCTCGAGGCGCGTGACGCCCTCTACGGCACCACGGACGACCAGAACCGGCAGGCCGACGTGGTGGCGGCCATGCTCCAGCGCAAGGCAGACCTCGTGCTGCACACCGGCGACCTGGTCTACCCCACGGGAGCGCGCGAAGACTACGCCGAGGCCTTCTTCCGCCCCTTCGGGCCGCTGATCGCGAACGTCCCGCTCTATCCGACCCTCGGCAACCACGACCTCAAGACCGACGGAGGGGCCCCCTACCTCGAGACCTTCTTCCTCCCCGAGAACGGGCCGGGCCACGACGGGCGCACCTACAGCTTCGACTGGGGGCCCGTGCACTTCGTCGCGCTCGACGTGGTCAGCTCGGCCTACGGGTCGGAGAGCGAGCAGGTGCAGTGGCTCGAGCGCGACGTCGCGGCGGCGGGGCGCCCGTGGAACGTGGTCTTCTTCCACGTGCCCCCCTTCTCCGCCTACCGCGGCGCCGCCGACGTGCTGCAGGGCGACCTGGTCGAGGTGCTCGAGGAGCTGGGCGTCGACCTCGTGCTCTCGGGCCACGACCACCACTACGCGCGCTTCTTCCCGCGCAAGGCCACGACCTTCGTGGTCACCGGCGGCGGCGGCAAGAACCTGTATCGGGTCAAGGACGCCGAGAACCTGGTCTACGCCGAGAGCGTGTTCCACTTCCTCGAGGTCCACGCGGACGCGACCTCCCTGGTGCTGCGCGCGCTCGACCTCAGCGGCGCGACCTTCGACGAGCTCACGATCCGGAAGCCGCGTTGACCGTGCCTGAACACCCCGAGCGAGGAGGCCCCCGTGGATCACTACCGCGGTAAGCGCTACTCGGAGCGGCGGCGCCGCACGCTGAGGCTGCTCCTGACCGAGCTCCAGGGCCAAGAGCAAACCCGCCTCGCCGCGGCCTTGCGGCAGGCAGGGGTAGACGTCGTGACCGCCGCCGACGCCCAGGCGCTGAGGCGAGAGCTGGCCGACCCCCGGCGAGGGGCGTGCGCCTCGAGCTTCGACGCGGTGGTCGCCTGGGGGACCCTCGCCGACCGCCGCGGGCTGGAGCTGCTGCGCTCGGTGCGCTGCTACGACGGGCGGACCCCCTTCGTGATCCTCGACGCCGCCCTCGATCAGGGCTCGGCGGCTGAGGCCGCGCGCCTCCGCGCGCGCCTGGTGGCGCCGCCCTGCGACCTCCCGCGCCTCCTCACGGAGGTGCGGCGCGCGGTCGCCGGCGAGGACCTCTGGGAGCCGGGCGCGGGCCGGGCGCGGGCCTAAGCCCTTGCGCCGCGTGCCCGCGGCGGGGTCGCGGGCGGTTCGCACCCCCCTGGAGAATCGGGCATACTGCACGGCGCGAGGGCTCGCCCTCGCGTCGGAGGCGCGCCGCGGCGCGCTCGAGCGGGGAGAGGAGGCGTCGTGTTGGAGCGAGCGACCGATCGCGGCCGGACCGCGGTCCGCCTGGGGAGGCGACACGCCGACGCCTGCCGGCAACCCGCCGTCGACACCCAGCACCTGTTCCTGGGGCTGCTCGAGGAAGGCACCGGCGTCGCCGCCACGGCCCTCGGCCACCTGCGGATCGACCTCGACCGGGCCCGGGGGCGCGTGCCGACGGGCGACGCCCCCGAGCGCCAGTCGGCGCGCCAGCTGCCCATGACCCCCGCCCTGGTCGCCTGCATGCAGTCGGCCGACGCGGTGGCGAGCCAGCTCAAGCACGCCTACGTGAGCACCGAGCACATGCTCCTGGCGCTGCTGCAGGACCCCAGCGGGGCGGTCCCGAGCCTGCTGCAAGAGCTCGAGACCACGGTCGCCGCGGTGCGCAGCGAGGTCTACGCCGTGCTGGGCGAGGCGCCCTCGGAGGCGGCGCCCGAGCCGCCCTCGCCCGCCGAGCCGGCGCCGCGCGAGCCCCGCTCCGACGCCGAGCGCTGGGCCGGGATCGACGACCTCGTGCGCGAGATCGACGCGCACCGGCCGTTTACCGCCGAGGTCGCCGAACGCGTGCGCGCGCGGGTGGAGCCGCGCTTCCTCTTCGCCTCGGCCGCGCTCGGGCGCCGGCAGGCGCTGAGCCTGAACGAGGTGCAGGCCTTCCTCGAGCGCGAGGTCGTCTCGGGCGGTCACCCGCTGCAGCGCTACCTCGCCCTGCAGCGTCACCGGCTGCAGTTCGAGCGCGTGCAGCAGCACGCGCGGCAGGGGGCGCCCTTCGAGCTGAGCTTCCTGCGCGAGCTGCACGCTGGGCTCTCGGCCGACGACGCCCCGCCGAGCCCCTGGCGCTCGAAGCCCAACGGGCTCACCCGCCGCAAGGGACACGAGTTCGCCTCCGCTCCCCCGGAGCGCGTCGAGTCGCTCATGATCCAGCTCGGCGCGACGTTCGAGGCCGCGCGCCGCGAGACGCACCCGATCCGCGCGGCGGCCTGGCTCTACCAGCAGCTGTTCCGGATCTCGCCCTTCGAGCGCGACAACGGGCGAGCGATCCGGCTGGTGGTCAGCGGGGTGCTCGAGAACGCGGGCTACCCCGCGCTCGTGATCGAGCCCGCGCGCCTGGGCGACCTGCTCGACGCGCTCGTGGAGTGCGAGCGGGCCGCGGACACCTCCGCGGATCAGCTCTCCGCCCTCGAGCACGCGACGCCCCTGGGCGACCTGCTCGCCGCCTGCCTCGCCGCCACCGGAGCCCGGGTGCTGGCCGTGGCGCGCGGCGAAGACCTCGAGGCCCACGAGCTCCCGGCCGCCGTGGCCCGGGGTCAGGCGGAGAGCCTGGCCAAGCTGCTCGAGAGCGGAGACGTGAGCTGGCGCGTGACCGCCGGCCGCCAGGTGCGCGTGCTCTTCGACCGCGTCCACGCCCTCGCCCAGGCGCTCCCCTGCGCGGGCCCGCTCTACTCGATCGAGCTCGAGAGCGGCGAGGTCGTGCCCGGGCACCGGGTCGCCGGGAGCGGGCTGGCGCGGGCGCTCCCGGTCGGAGACGCGGGGGTGGTCGGCCTCGTGCAGCTCTCGATCCTGCCCAGCCAGGAGACGCCGGGCCTGACCTTCCCCGCGCCGCGGCGCATGCGGCTCGCGGTGGCGGCCTCGCAAATGGGGCTGCACGTCGTGACCCAGTGGGACGAAGAGCGCCCGGCGCGCAGCGACGGCCCCGCCGACGGCGAGGCCTGGGCCCTCGACGTGCTCAACGCCGCGCTCACGCGCTCGGTCGACGCCAAGCGCAAGGCCTACGAGCTGGCGATCCTCGACGCCAACCTCGGCCGCGACGAGCAGCGGAAGATCCGCAGGACCTTGCGCCTGCAGCGCGAGCAGCCGCTCCCGCCCACGCGCCCCATGGAGCCCGTCCCGGCGAACTCCCCGCTGCTCGACACGGTGGTCGCCGCGGCGCCCCCCGCCTCCGAGCGCGTCACCCGCCGGATCCTCGCGACCGAGGGCCTCGAAGGCCTCACCAGCAGCGAACCCCCGCTCGAGTTCTAGTTCTAGCCCGTCCCGCTACAGCCGGGCGAGGTAGTCGAGCAGGAGGCGCGAGGTGCTGAGGCGCTTCGCGGGGTCGGGCTCGAGCAGGCTCGAGAGCAGGGGCCCCAGCTCGCCGCCGAGGGCCTCGGCGGCGGGGCGCAGGTCGGGGGCGGCGCCGCGCGCGGGGCGCGGGGGCGGACGCCCGGTGCAGGCCTCGAGGGCGCACACGGCGAGGGCGAACAGGTCCGAGCGCGCGTCCGGGGTGGGGGGATCGAGCTGCCACTCCGGGGCCAGGTAGCGGGTGGGCGGCGGCGTCGACTCGTCCATGCGGTTGCGGTCGACGAGGCTCCGGGCGCAGCCGAACTCGAGCAGGGTGAAGCGGCCGTCGTGGGCGTGCCCGATCCGTTCGGGGGTCAGGTCGCCGAGCAGCCAGCCCTGCTGGGAGTGCAGGTAGTCGAGGGCGGTGGCGACGTCGGAGAGCAGCTGGATCGTGGCCTCCGGGCCGAGCCCCCCATGCTCGCGGATCGTGTCGCCGAGGGTCTGCTGGGGGGCCTCGTCGCTGACGTAGAACAGGAGCCGGCCCCAGGTGCCCGAGAGGTGCAGGGGGGGAATGCTCGGGTGGTGGCAGCGCGCGAGCACGTCGATCTCGCGGCGCAGGCGCAGCAGGGGCTCGACCACGCCGCCCAGCTCGGGGCGCAGGACCTTGACGCTCTTGACCACGTCGGGGAAGCGCCCCCAGCGGTCGGCCACGCGGTAGACGCTCGCGATCTCGCCGCGCCGGGTCTCTTCGAGCAGCTCGAAGCCGGCGAGCTCGCGCGGGATCGCGTCGGGGTGCTGCTGGGCGTGGGTCTTGATCGCGGTCTCGAGCTTGACCGCGAGCTCGCCCTCGGTGACCGGCTTGATCAGGTAGTCGCTGACGCCGTGGCGGTAGGCCTCCTTGAGCGCGACCTCGTCCTCGACCGCCGAGAGGATCATGAGCGGGAACGGGCGCCCGTTGAGGCGGTAGGAGAGCTGCTTGACCAGGTCCATGCCCGACATGCCCGGCATGTGCATGTCGATGATCGCCGCGTCGGGGTGGTCGTAGCTGATCGCGTTCAGCGCGCTCTCGGGGTCTTGGAACGAGCGCACGCGAAACCCGCGGCGCTTGAGCGAGCGGGCGAGGACAGCGAGCGCGACCTTGTCGTCGTCGATCAAGGCCACCC
>JAGQRJ010000242.1 GCA_020425635.1 Planctomycetota bacterium
CACCCTCGCAGCTCGGCGTCGGTCTCGGCCTCGGCGCCTTCCCGGCGAGGCGGAAGGCGTAGGCCAGGCGACGTGGTCGGCGAAGGGCCGGGCGGAGGCAAGCTCCGCCCCTACGGTTGGAACCCGCCACGCTCGGGAACAAGGCGACGCGCCCCTGCGGTTTGGACCCCCCCACGCTCGGCAACAGGGCGACGCGCGGGAGCGCGACCGCGGGCGGAGGCAAGCTCCGCCCCTACGGTTTGGAACCCGCCACGCTCGGGAACAGGGCGACGCGCGGGAGCGCGGCCTCGCTCAGCGGCCTTCGTCGCTGAGGTCGGCGGGGTCGATCAGGCCGTCGAGGGGGTCGCCCTGGCCTTCGGCGATCGTGTCGCCGGGGCGCGGGACGCCGGCGATCCCGGCCATGAGGGCCTCGTTCTCGCCGTTGAGGAAGAGCTGGTTCTCCTCCTCCATGCGGCCTTCGAGGAACGCGATCCGATCCTCGACGTGCTTCTTGGCCTCGGGGTCGCGGGTCCGCACGAGCACGGCCTTCATGAGGTCGATCTCGTCCTGGTAGCTGAGCAGGCGGTTCGAGCTGGGGTTGAACATGTCGTGCTCGACGTCGCCGTGGTTGGTGTAGACGTCCTTCATGATCGCCAGGCGACGCTTGGTGAACTGGTCGAAGGCGGCGTCCATGCGCGCGTAGACCGCGTCGGACTCCTCGTTGTCGAGGTTCGCCTCGAGGGCGGCGAGCTGGTCGTCGAGGAGCTTGCTCGCCTCGTGCACCGGGGCGAACAGGCGGTTGCGGTAGGCGGCGTAGGCCTCGCCCACCTCGGCCAGGCGTGACTCCATGGTCGGCCCGTCGAGGCGCGGCGCGTCGCGGATCAGGGCCTCGCCGAGGTCGCTGAGCTCGGCGATCGCGTCTTCGCGGGTCTCCCAGCGGTTGATCGCGTCGGTGATCTGGTCGTTGAACGCGATCGAGAGCGGGATCCCCCACTTCTTGGTCGTGGTCCACAGCCCGCGGCCGGTGGCGGCCACGAAGCGCGCGGCGCCGGTGGCGACCCGGTTGCCGCTGTAGACGAGGGTCGCCCCGGGAGCGCGGCGGGCCATGCTCGCCAGGCGGCGGGTGTCGCGCGCGAGGTCGGCCACGCGGCGCACGTTGCGGGTGACCGCGTTGTTGCGCAGCGCGCGCGCCACGGGGTTGCCCAGGCGCGAGGCTTCGGCGACCTCCTCCAGGACCCGCGCGCGGCGCGCGAGCTCGGCCGTGCGCATGCGGCTCAGGCGCATGCCCTCGGCGGTCATGCGCCGCACCGGGGCGGGCACGTAGCGGGAGGCGGTGGTCGCCACGCGCCGGGTCGCGTTGACCACGGGCTGCACGAAGCGCGTCGCGCTGGGCGCCACGCGGGCCACGGCGGCGACCTTGGCGACCTTGGCCACGGTGGCGATCTTGTCGAGGCCCTTGGTGCCGACCACCGAGAACGCGATCTCGCCCGTGAGCTGACCGGTCATTTCCCAGAAGCGCTCGGGGTCGTTGAGCGCGGCGTTCTTGTATTCCTCGACCTTGGCGGCGAGCGCCTTGTAGACCGCGCCGTTGGTCCCGTTCTGCAGCAGGTCGCCCACGGCGTAGCCGATCGCGCTCACGGTCTGCACCGGGTGCCGGACCAGGGTGTAGAGCCCCTTGGCGCCGCTCCACAGGCCCTTGCCGAGGCCCTTGCCGAAGGCGAGCACGTTGCGCCCGAGGTTGCCCTCCTTGATGTCGTCGACCAGCGCGGTGCCCGCGGCGGCCACGAACTTGACCGTGCTCGTGGCCACGGCCTTGGTCTTCTCCCAGGCGCGGCGCCACCAGCTCTTCTTGAGGCCGGTGGGGTCGTTGAACAGGGTCGGGTCGTTGTCGACGTAGGCGAAGGGGTTCAGCCCGCCGAGCACGCCGAGCGGGTCGGGGGTCGTGAAGCGCCCGAGCTCGGGGCTGTAGGTGCGCGCGCGGTAGTGGTAGAGCCCGTTGGCCTCGGCCTCGCGCGAGGTGTAGCGGAAGGGGTTCCACGCGGCCGCGGGGCCCTCGGCCGCGAGCTCCTCGCCGAAGGCGCCGTAGCGGTAGCTCGCCGCGAGCTCGCCCTCGGGGCCGCTGACCGAGGTCACGCTGCGCACGAGGTCGTAGTGGTAGAAGAACGACTCGCCGCCGCGCTCGGCGGCGAGCACGTCGTCTTCGCCGGGCCCGTGCACGAACTTCACCAGGGGCTGGCCCTCGGCGTCGCAGGTCGCGACCACGTCGCCCAGGTCGGAGAGGAAGAACTCGCGCGCGCCGTCGCGCTCGCGCCACAGGCGCGTGCCCAGGGGCGAGTAGCCGTAGCGCAGGTCGCCGTCGGGGCCCTGGGCGCGGGTCAGGTGCCCGTCGTGGTCGTAGCTCAGCGCGACCTGGTTCCAGTGGGTCAGCTCGCCGCGGGTGTTGCTCTCGAGGGTCGCGCCCTCGGCGCCGACCACCGAGCGGGTGTCGGCGGCGTCGTAGGTGTAGCGCACCGACTGCGCGGGGCCGCGGGTCTCGGTGAGCCGCCCGCGGGCGTCGTGGGTGTAGTCGGTGCGCTGGCCCTGGGCGTCCTCGCACCAGGTGACCCGGCCGCGGGCGTCGTAGCCGTAGGCGCGGCGATCGAGCAGCGCGCCCTCGCGCTCGGTGCGGACCTCGGTGAGCTGCGCGCCCTCGTAGCTGAAGTGCGAGCTGACCCCGTTGGGGTAGCGGATCTCGCTGCGCCGCCCGCGCGCGTCGAGGGTGAACTCGATCCGCCCGCCGCCGGGGAGGACCACGGCCGTGACCTGGCCCTCGGCGTCGCGCTCGTAGGCGACGGTGCCCCAGGGCAGCTCGAGCGCGCTGCGCTCGCCGGCCGCGTCGTAGCGGTAGCGCAGGGTCTGCTCGAGGTTGGTGTCGGTGAGCGAGGCCAGGCGGCCCTCGGCGTCGTAGGCGAAGCGGTAGCCGCCCTCGGGGCCGAGGGAGGCGCTGAGCCGGCCGAGCGCGTCGTAGCTGAAGGTCTCGGTGCCCTGGGGGGTCTCGCGGGCGGTCAGCCGCCCGGCGTCGTCGTAGCGGTAGCCGAGCTCGACGCCGGCGCGCTCCTCGCGCTCGAGCCGCCCGCGGGCGTCGAAGTGCAGGGTGCGCTCGCCGCGGACCGGGTCGGCGACGACCAGGGTCTGGGGCGTGGGCCGGCTGTAGCGGATCGCGCTGCCCGCGCCGTCTTTGATCGCGCTCAAGCGGCCGGCGTCGTCGTAGGCGAAGCCGCTCAGCTGCCCGAGCTCGTCGGCGGCCTCGAGCAGGCGCCCGGCGGCGTCGTAGCGGTAGGTGACGGTGTGCCCGAGCTCGTCGGTGGCCTGCTGCAGGTTCCCGCTCGCGTCGTAGGCGCAGGCGAAGACCACGCCCTGGGAGTCGCGGGCGGCGGTCACGCGGCCCCAGGCGTCGCGGGTCACGTCGACCCGGCGCCCGCCCTCGACGATCGCCATGACCCGGCTCGCCGCGTCGCGCTCGAAGCGGGTGGTGCCCTCGCCGGGCTCGTGGACCGCGATCAGGGCGTCGCGCCGGTCGTAGGCGTAGCGGGTCTCGGCGCCGCGCGCGTCGCGCGACGCGCGCAGGCGGCCTGCGCCGTCGTAGGCGTAGCGCACGCTGCCTTGGCCGGGGAGCTTGGCCAGGAGCAGGTGCCCCTCGGCGTCGTAGCGGAACTCCTGCACGGCGCCGCCCGGGGCGCGCACGGTCGCGGGGCGCTCGGCGGCGGGGTCGGCGTAGGCGAGTTCGGTCGCGCCGCTGGGGGTCTCGACCCGCACGAGCCGGCCCTGGTCGTCGTAGCTCAGGGTCTGCGTGCCGTCGGGGCCGCTGAGCTCCACGAGCAGGCCGCGCTCGTCGTAGCGCTCGGTGCGCGCGGCGAGGGGCGCGTCGGCCGGGGTGCTCACGACCGTCTGCAGGTCGGCGGAGACGACCACGGTCGTCTCCTGCCCGCGGCGGGTGACCTCGACCTCGAGGCCGCCGTCGGCGGCCTCGGCGTAGCTCAGGTGGGTGCTCTCGAGGGCGCCAAAGAGGCGGATCACGCGGCCCTCGGCGTCGTAGAGCACGCGCGCCGCGCCGTGGGCGAAGTCGTCGAGCAGGCCGTCGTAGGTGTAGCCGTAGGCCTGGTAGCGTCCCCCGAAGTCGACCTCGGTCAGCAGCAGGTCGTCGTAGGCGTAGCGCACGGTCCGTCCGGGCGCGCGCAGCGCGGCGATCCCGCCGCGGGGGTCGCGCTCGACCTGGAGCTCACCCCAGGGGCCGCTGAGGCCGGTCAGCAGGCCCCCGGCGTCGCGCCGGAAGTGGTGCCGCGCGCCCGCGGCGTCGAGCCAGAGCAGGCGCCCGGCGCGGTCGAAGCGGTAGCGGCGCTCGTCGCCGAGGCCGCGCAGGGTGAAGCCGTCGGGGTCCTGGGTGAGGGTGCTGCGCCGGCCGAAGACGGCGTGAAACACGCCCGCCTCGGCGCTGGGCACGAGCACGTGGCTCACGCCTTCACCGTCGACGAAGGCGTAGCCCTGGCTCAAGGGGAGCAGGTGGGCGTCGAGCACGCTGGCCCAGTGCACGCCCAGCCCGGTGGGCGAGCCGCTCCAGGGGCGGTAGGTGCGGTTGAGCTCCAGGGCGCGGGGGCCGTCGCCGAGGGTCAGGTCCACGGTGCGGTAGCGCAGCGCGCCGGTGGTCGGCTCGACGTCGACCTGCTGCAGGTCGGTGCGGTCGAGGCCCTCGCGCTCGCCGAGGGGCGGCGGGGGAGGGGGAGGTTCGGCGACCGCAGCGGCGGCCAAAACCACGAACAGCAGGGGGAAACCTAAACGCATAGCCCACGACTCCATGGGTCGGAATGCAAACGCAAGGCCGGAGTGAACAGGGCCTGATAGGAAGTAAGTCCAGTGCTCACTTAACGATCGGCTCATGAGATGACACGGATCCGACAATCCGCCAGAATCGGGCTCTGGAGGATGACACGTAGTCGTGCCCAGGGAAGGCCTTAGGGTTTGCACTCGCTGCACGGGTTGAGGCCCTGGTCGAAGGCCTCGTCTCGGGTCGCGAAGCGCCGCCCTCCGCTGCGCGGGCCCTTCGGACAGCCCGGGCGGTGGAAGCGGTGCGCGCTCCCGCTGGCCTCGTAGTGGTCGGCCGGCTCGGGGGGCTCGAGGCCCCACAGCCCGCGGCTCTTCTCGCGGGCCTCGTTCTGGAGCGGGCTGAGGTCGTCTTCGTGGGCGACGTTGGGCTTCCAGGTGTAGCAGTAGGCGAAGCCCTGACGCACGATCTCGCCGTTGACGTAGAGGTCGCCCACGAACACGTGGGCCAGGGTGCGCTTGAACTGGTCGGTGCGCTCGGCGTCGTATTCGAGGGTCACGGTCTTGCCCTCGACGAGCTTCTTGAGCAAGGCGGTGGCCTCGGCGTTGAGCGGGTCGTTGGTCTTCTTCTCCGGGGTGTTGATCCCGATCAGGCGGATCTTGCGCCCGTCTTCGAGGTGGAAGGTGTCGCCGTCGACCACGCGCTTGACCACGCCGGTGTCGGTCGCCCCCTTGATCGGAGCGGTCGCGTAGTCCCCGTCGGCCTCGGCGTCGGGCTCGGCGTCGGCCTCGGGCTCGGCGTCGGCCTCGGCCTCGGCCTCGGCGTCGGCCTCGGCGTCGGCGTCGGGCTCGGCGTCGGGCTCGGCGTCGGCGTCGCTCTCGGTCTCGGCGGGCGAGGGCGCGTCTGCGACCCCCGCGCTGGCCGCGCCTGCGCCGGCCTCCGCCTGGGCGGGGTCTGCGACCGCGACCGCGGGAGCGGCGTCGCCGCGGGTCAGCGCGTAGCCGCCGCCCACCGCGGCGGCGGCGAGGAGCGCGAGCAGCACCCACACCAGGGGCGAGGTGCCCTTCGCCGGCGCCGACGCGCGGCCCCGTCGCCCGGAGTCGCTCACGCCCTTGCGCGACCCGGAGGACTTGGCGCCCTTGCGCACCGCCGAGTCGTCCACGCCCTTGCGCGAGCCCGACTTCCGCGCGCCCTTGCGCACCGCCGAGTCGTCCACGCCCTTGCGCGACCCCGACTTCCTCGCGCCCTTGCGCACCGCCGAGTCGTCCACGCCCTTGCGCGACCCCGACTTCCTCGCGCCCTTGCGCACCGCCGAGTCGTCCACGCCCTTGCGCGACCCGGACTTCTTGGCGCC
>JAGQRJ010000243.1 GCA_020425635.1 Planctomycetota bacterium
ACGACCGGCGGCTCGCCCCCGCCCCCCCCTCGGTCGAGCAGCGCGCCGAGCGCGGCCGCGAGCCGAGGCTCCTCCACGCCCTCGAACAGCCGGCGCAGCTCGGTCAGGGTCTGACCCGGGCGGGTCGGCACGCTGGCGTGCGCCCGAGCGAGTCGCTCGAGGAGCTGCGCCTGGAGCTCGCGGTGCTCCTGATCGAGGCGCGCCCCCTCGGCCAAGGTCACGAACCGCCCGTCGCGCGCTCGCGCAGCGCGCCCGTCGTCGACCAGGGACTGGAGCGCGCCGACGAAGGTCGTCAGCGGCTGGCCAAGGCTCGTCGACACCGCCAGGAGTTCGGCCGACCCGGGCGCCAAGGCGCCGCGGGCGTCTTCGAGCGCCAGCAGCGCCTGGGCCTCGAGGTCACCCAGGGTCGCCTCTCGGCGCGCGAGGCGCTCGAGCACGAACGGTCGCCCCGCCTTGAGCCTCCACGCGGAGCGCCCGAGGATCACCCCGCCCCCCAGCGTCTCCAGAGGTGAGTGCCGGCGGACGACGAAGCGGTCGCCCGGCGCGGCGACGACCGCCGTCCGCAGGCGGAGCTGGGCGAACCCCGCCTCTCCCGGAGCGAGCTCGCTGCCCTCGAGGAGCGCGACCTCGCCCATGACCTCGGCGGTTCCGAGGTGCACGCGCACCGTGTTGATCCGACGGTCGAAGGCTCGCGCGCAGGAGGCCAGGCTCTCGAGCCGCACCTCCCACAGCTCGCCCGACGCGAACACGTCCGGGTGCGCGACCACGTCGCCGCGTACGACCGCCTTGCGGTCGACGTCGACGAAGTTCAGGGCCGCGCTGTGGCCCGCGCGCGCGCGCTCGACGGGGCGTCCGTAGGCCTGGATCCCGCGCACCCGCGCGCGGAGCACGGCGCCCCGCTGAGTGTGCACCGCCAGCCCGTCTCCCGGCGCGACGACCCCGCTGAGCGGGATCCCGGTGAGCACGGTGCCGAAGCCCTTGACGCTGAACACGCGCTGCACCGGCATGCGGAAGGGACCGCGGACCGGACGCTGCTCGACGCGCCCCACCTCCCGCGCGAGCACGGCCCGCAGGGCGGGGACCCCCGCGCCGGTC
This sequence comes from Planctomycetota bacterium, assembly GCA_020425635.1. GTDB lineage: Bacteria > Planctomycetota > J058 > J058 > J058 > JAGQRJ01. The sequence continues at coordinate 1,096 of JAGQRJ010000243.1, forward strand.
AGCGCCGAGACCCGCACCCGAGGGGCAGGAGCGAGGAAGGTCCCCGCCAGCAAGACGTCGAGCTCGGCGTCGAGGGCAGCGAGCAGGTCGTCGTCGACGCCCGGGCGGTCGACCTTGGTCACGGCCACCACGCCGCGCTCCAGTCCGAGCAGGCTCAGGATCTCGAGGTGTTCGCGGGTCTGCGGCATGACCCCGTCGTCGGCGGCGACCACCAGGAGCACGAGGTCGATCCCGGTCGCTCCAGCGACCATGTTCTTCACGAAGCGCTCGTGGCCAGGGACGTCGACCACCCCCACCGCGCGCCCGTCGAGCTCGAGGGGCGCGAAGCCGAGGTCGATCGTCATGCCCCGAGACTGCTCCTCGGCCAGCCGGTCGGCGTCGACGCCGGTCAGCGCGCGCACGAGGGCGGTCTTGCCGTGATCGATATGTCCTGCGGTGCCCAAGACGACCCGCGCGATCTCCTCCGATCGCAGCAGCCCTCGCGCCCGCCATTCGGCGGAACCGTACACGCCCACACTCCTCGTCGCGCTGTCGCGCGGGCGCCGAAGCGCGCCCGCGCAGGGGTCACGTGGCGGGAGACTCCCGCCGGAGCGCCAGGGCTCAGGTGAACGGGAGGTCGTGGACGTCGTGGGCGAGGTGCACACCGTGAGCGTATCCGCTGGCTCGGACGCGTGGGAGGGCTCCGTCTCGAGCGCGCTCCCTGCCGTCTGGGCCGCCGACAGGGGGGCTCTCCAACCCGGTGGCTGGGCTCCACGGCTCGCCTGCGCGTAGGGTCCGGCTTCGCTCGTGTTCGGTGCGATCCTCCTGGCCGCGATCGCGGGGGAGAGCCGGCTCCACAGCGCTCGGTTCGCGAGCGAGGTCTCCGCGGACTCCCCGCCGGACGAGGCCCCCGGGAATCGCGAAGTCCCTCGAGGCCGGGTAGATTCCCTCCGGGAGGGAGGGATTGATGACTCGCCGAACCGCTGTGGCCGCTCTGCTGGGGCTGCTCTGCTCCGTCGCCCTGGCCGACTACGTGCGGCTCAAGAACGGGAACCGAATCCAGGGCACGATCGTGGAGGACTCGCCCACCCAGGTGGTGATCAGGACCGGCAACGGCAAGCTGACCTTCCCCCGACGCATGATCAAGGAGGTCGTTCACGAGGCCGCGCCCGAGCCCGCCCCCGACGCTCAGCCCGTCCCCCGCCGCCAGCCCACGCCCCCGCCGCCAAAGCCGGCGCCCGGCGAGCCGGCGACGGCTGGGGGGCAGGCGCCCTTCGGAGGCGCGCTCGAGGACAACTTCTGGGCGCGCATGCGCGCCCGCGGGGTCAACGACGGAGATCGCTTCGAGTTCACGCTCCGCTTCCACACCCTCCCGCTGGAGAAGCGCAAGGGCGAGTCCTTCGCGGCCCAGGCCGGGGGCTACACGATCGAGCTCGTCGGCAAGGAGTTCAAGACGGTCCCGGCGCCCTACGCCACCGCCTTCACGGTCACGGTCGGCTCGCTCAGGCTGGATCCAGAGTGCGCGCTCTCGTGGCGCTGGAGCGGGAAGGACTTCAAGGACCGCACCACCCAGATCGACTTCCGCTCGGACAAGTTCCCCGCTCCACGAGGGGAGCAGACGACGCTCGAGTTCGCGGGTCGCAGCTTCCCCTGCAGGATCGAGGAGCAGACCCTCGACAGCGGGATCAAGACCCGGACCTGGTTCCACGTAGACGGCCGCAGGCGCGCAGTGCCCATGATCCTCCGCCGCGAATGGGACGGCGTCGTCGTGCAGGAGCTGACCGCGATTCGCGCTGCCGAGGACCCCGGGCGGCTCGCCCCCCGGGACCCCGGGGTGCGTGTGGGAGATCGCTGGACCGTCCACGAGCGTCCCCCGGGGGGCGGGGAGCTGATCGAGCGCGTCTACACCGTGACCGACGTCTGCCCCAACACGATCCGAGGACGCGACGCTCGGGGGAACGTCGGCGGCTGGCTCTACAACGGGCAGATTCGCGAGCGCTACAAGACCTATGCGCTGCACAAGGAGGAGTCGCTCGCCTTGGCCGGCGGCACCTCGATCCTGACCATGTTTCACGAGGGTGGCCCCCAGCGGCAGTGGTGGCGCATGTGGCCCGACGGGCGCGATCGGTTTCCTGGGCTGGTCCGCGGCGAGCTGCAGCGCAAGCTCTACCTCGAGCTGGTCGAGGTCGAGGAGGCGGGCCCCAGGTAGCGGGGCGCGCCGCCTGACCGAGCACCCCGGTTTCGGGCTCCTCTTCACCACCCACTCCGGCTCCGCCCAGGCGACCCTCGAGCTCGCCAAGGGAGTGGGCGGCGTGCTGCTCCCGATCGGCTGGTTCCTACTCTGCACCTGGATCCTGCGAGCCCTGGGCTAGCGCCGGCCGGCTGCAGCGCGCCCTCGACGGCGGTGACCCTCGCCGTTGGCAAGCTGCTCGGGTGTACGAGCGACGGACCGTGTCTTCCCCAACTCAGCGGCACTCCCGACGCAGGGTCACTCACGGCGTTCAGGTCTTGGGATCACCTCAGCTGTCGCGGTCGAGGGCGAGGAGGACCTGAGCCCGCAGGCCCCCGAGCGCGCCGTCGGGGTCGAGGGCCGCCACGCCCTCCCGGCAGGGGCCGAGGGCCTGCGCACCGCCCTCGCGCCGGGCGAGCGCGATCAGGCTCTGGAGCGCCGCCTCGACCACGGTCTGGTCCTCGGACGCGAGCGCACGACCCAAGGCCTCGGCCACCAGCGCAGGGGCGAAGGCCTGGAGGGCCAGCGCGGCGGCCCGCTGGTCGTCGACCTTCCGTTGCTGGAGGCGCAGGATCAGGTTCAGGGTCGGCTCGGGCTCCGACGCCGCGAGCGCGGCCAGCAGGCGCTCGCGGATCGCTTCGTCTTCCTCGAGCGCGAACGCGCGCGCCAGGCCCCAGCTCGCCCGGGGCTTCGCCAAGGTCGTCAGCGCCTCGACGGCGGCGAGCCGCACGCCGCGCGCGTCGTCGCGCAGGAGCGTCACCAGCTGGGTCAGCCGTTCGTCCCCCTGGTCCGGCGCCAGCTCCGCCAAGCTGCAGGCCAGCTGGCGCACCGCCGGGGTCTTGTCGCCGAGGAGCGCGTCGACGAAGCCCGGCTTCTCGCGCGCGCGCTCCTGGAGGAGCTCGCCCAGGAGCGGGTCCTCGGTCCACTCCAGGCCTTCGGCGCGGATCATGCGGCTCACGCGGTAGGCGGTAACCACCCCCAGCACGAGGTAGGCCTCGAGGATCGCGGGGTCGTCGAGGTCGTCGGTCTTGGTGAGCGCGGCCAGGCAGGCCTCGCGCTCGGCCTGATCGGCGTCGCGGAAGCGGGCCAACAGCCCGCGGCGCACCCGGGGTCGAACCTTGGGCAGCACCGCCACGATCGCCTCGTTGGAGGGCTGGAGGCGCTCGGTCTCGGCGAGCTGGGCGGCCTCGAGGGCCTCGCTGCTCGCGCCGCCGGCGATCGAGAGGATCAGGTCGCGCCAGGCGCCTTCGAACTCGTCGAACTTCTGCGCTCGCCAGCGCTCGACGAGGGCCAGCCGCTCCTCGGGCGAGGTGCTCGTGCGCAGCGCCTCGTGAAGTTCGAGGTACGCCTGCTCACGGAGCTCCTCCGGGCTGGGGCCCTGCTCGGCCTCGGGCTCGCCGGGCTCCTCGAGCGTTCCAGGCTCCGCCGGTGGCGGGTCGCCGCGCAGGCGAAAGCTCTGAAAGATCTTCAGGTACTCGTCCTGCGGCCCACCGCTGATCAACTCCACCCACACGAGCGAGTGGTAGTGTTCGGGGGTCTCGATCACCCCTTGAAAGGCCTGCTTCCCGAGGACCTCGGCCCGCCAGAACCTGGCGGGGTAGCCTCCGACCGAGCCCACCCGGACTTGCCCCAGGACCGCGCGGCCTTGGGTGGCGTCGTGATCGCGAGCCAAGTCGGCATACCCCTCGAGGGACTCGACGGGCGCTTCAGCCTTCGACACGCTGCCCACCACGAGCTTCACCCGCGGATTGCCGAACATCAGATTGGGTCCGCCGGACAGCGGCAGCTCAAGGTAGTCCCAGGGCAAGGTCAACTCGACCAGGTCGTTGGAGACCGTCCTGCCGCCCGACAGAACCCACCCCAGCAAACACGACCCCAGCAGCAACAACCCGACCAGCGACCCGCACCCGATCAAGATCGGGCGAACGTAGCTCTTGTTCTCAGACATATCGAAGAGCGCACCTCTTTCCCCGGCACTGAAACCGTAGCAGCTGTTCAGAGGCAAATCGGACCGTTCCAAAAAGTGTGCTCGTTTCGCACGCCAGGACCCTGGCCTGCGCGACGCCCCGTCGCGCAGGACGGGCGGGAAGTTGCCCCCCTCGCTCCTCGTCGCGGAATTCGGCCCGAGCGACCATGCCACGCATGCCAACGAAGACGAAGGCGCCCGCCAGGAGGAAAGCGGCGCCGAGCCCCTGCTCCGCCAGGCCGGCTTCCGAGCGAGCTCCCCGGCTTGCCTCAAGACCTGGACGCCTCGGGTGACCCTGCCCAGGAGTGCAGAGCGTCCGACGATCGATCAACCCGTCGCCGCGCCGCTGGTAAGCTGCTGCCGTGTACGAGCGACGGACCGTGTCTTCCCTGGGTGGCCTGCGCGAGGCCTACAACGCGATCTACGCCCGGGCGGAGTTCGGCGAGCGGGCGGCGATCTACCGCAAGGTCCTGCGCTGGCTGCAGCCGGAGCCGGGGGCCGCGATCCTCGACGTCGGCTGCGGGACGGGGCCCTTCGCCGAGTTCGCCGCGGGCCATGGGCACCCGGTGGTCGGGGTCGACCTGGCCGACAACGCGCTGGCCAAGGCGCGCGCCAAGGGGCTGACGAAGCTCGCGCTGGCCCAGGGCGAGCGCCTGCCCTTCGCCGACGACAGCTGGGGCTGGGCGGTGTGTCTGGGGAACCTCGAGCACTTCCTCGACCCGCTGGCCGGGGTCCGCGAGCTGGCGCGGGTGCTGGCCCCCGGCGGGCGGGTCGCGATCATGCTGCCCAACGCCTACTACTCGGGCGACCTGTGGAAGGTCGTGCGCACCGGCCGCGGCCCCGACCACCACCAGGCGATCGACCGCTTCGCGACCTGCGCCGAGTGGCGCGACCTGCTCGAGGCGGGCGGGCTCGCGGTGCAGGGGGTGTATCGCTGGGACAAGGGCAAGTGGTGGAAGCGGCTCCTGCCCTTCAACCTGGCCTACCACTTCGTGTACGTGGCGACGCCAGCCTCCGGCGACTAGGCTGAGGCAGTTGGGTCATGCACTACGCAATCCTCGGTGACGTTCAGGGCAACGGCGAAGCGCTCCGCGCCGCGCTGGAAGACATTCGCCAGCGCAAGATCGAGCGGATCGTGTGCCTGGGCAACGTGATCGGGTTCGGGCCCGACCCCGTCGAGTGCCTCGACCTGATCCGCAACAGCTGCTTCATTACGATCCGCGGCGACCACGAGCAGGCGCTGCTCTCGGGCACCGACGGCCTGATCCCGGCCACCGCGCGGCTGATCGAGTGGGCCAAGGACATGATCTGCGAGGGGTCCCAGGGCGAGAACCGCATGGCCTTCGTCGACAACACCCTCGACTCCTTCAGCAGCGCGGGGATCAGCTTCTTCCACGGCTCTCCGCGCAGCTCGCGCGAGTACCTGTTCCCCAGCGACGTGAAGCGCAACCGCCGCAAGCTGCGCGCGGCCTTCGAGCACGTCGACAAGGTGTGCTTTCACGCCCACACCCACGTGCCCGGCGTGATCACCGAGAACCCGCTCGCCTGGCGCTCGGCCGCCGACCTCGAGGGCTACTACCACTACCGCAAGGGCGAGAAGTCGCTGATCAACGTCGGCTCGGTCGGCCAGCCCCGCGACGGCGACCCCCGCGCCGGGTACATCGAGATCCGCAAGAACGAGATCTTCTGGCGGCGCGTGGCCTACGACGTGGAGGCCGTGATCGAGCGCATGGAGCGGCTCGAGGTGTTCGGCACGAACTACTCCGCCCGCCTGCGCCAGGGGCGCTAGCCCGCACTTCGCCCCCGGGCGGGCTAGCGGTCGAGCCCCGGGCGGCGAAAGTCGCCGACCCGGGGGAAGCGCGCGACCAGGTCGGCCAGGAGCTCCTCGCTGCGCGCTTGCTCGCTGTGGGCGTCGGCCAGGGGCAGGCAGCGCGCGATCCGCCGCCAGGCGCGGCGCAGCTCGAGCAAGGCCACCGAGGCGGTCTTGGCCTGCCCCTCGGGGGCTTCGACCTCGGCCGAGGGCCCGCGCACCGCGGCCAGCCACAGCGCGCGCACGACCCGGTCGGCGATCAGCGGCGGGGCGAGGCTGAGCGCGTCGAGCGCCTCGATCAGCCCCGCCTCGCGCACCGGGGCGAGGGCCTTGGCGCGCCAGGCCGAGCGCCAGCGCGCGAGCCAGGCGCAGGCCTGCTGCTCGAGGTCGTGGGCGGCCTCGGCCAGGGGGTCGCTCAAGGCGCACCGGAGCGCGGCCTGGAAGGCCCCAGGATCCAGCCGC
>JAGQRJ010000244.1 GCA_020425635.1 Planctomycetota bacterium
CGGATCCGGGTGAACGCGTGGGACTTGAACGAAGAGCCCTTGGTGGCGTCGTAGCTGTGCGCCGCCTGGATCAGGCCGCACACCCCGGCGCTGAGCAGGTCCTCGTAGTCGAGGTGCGGGGGGAGGCTGACGCCCATGCGTCCCACGACGTGGCGCACGAGGGGCAAGAACTGGAGCACTCGCGGGTCGTGCTCGCTCCCGGAGCTACGGGCGTAGGCCTGCAGCGCTGAACTGTTCATGCGGCCTTGGCCTCCTGCGCCGGCGCGACCGCCGAGCGATCCACGGCGCGCTGGGCGCGCAGCCAGCGCGCGCTCATGTGCGTCAGGCATGCCGTGCCGAGGGCGGCCACGAGCGCGCGGGTGATCACGGTCGGCGGTCGAATGTCGGCGCTGATCCCCAGGATCGCCACGAGCAAGAAGGCGAGGGCCGCGCAGAACACGGGGAGCTTCATGCGACCGCAACCTCGCTGGGGCTCACCGCGACCCTCGCGCAGCGAGCCAAGACCCGCCGGGTCAGCAGGCGCAAGCCGAGGGCGCGCTCTGCGTCTCCCGCGCCGATCCCGGCGATTTCGAGGTCGTCGAGCTCGACGGCGAGGAAGCGCCGGGCCATGTCTCGCAGGCCCGCCACGATCTGCTTCGCCTTCGCGGGGCGGTGCGCTGGAACCACCAGGAACGCGAGGCGCTCCGCCGCCGTCGGGTCGGCGAGCACCACGCGCTTGAGCAGCGCGTAGGCGCTGCGCACCGCCTGGGGACGTTGCTCGAGGACCACCAGCCCGACCCCCGCCTGGGCGAGCGCCGGTACCGCCGCCGTCCCGGCGCCGGCCCCGACGAGGAGCACCCCCCCCACGGCGCCGCCGCGACGCGCGTCGAGCTGGGCGCTCCAGGCGCTGCCGTCGGAGACCCAGCAAGGCAGGTCGGGGGCCCGCCGCGCAAGCAGTGCGCTCGCCCTCGCCGGGGCGTGAGGGAGGTCCATGAGCCAGGCCGCGCGGCCCTGCTGCGCGCAGGCGCGGGCCAGTTCGGCGGTGAGCTCGGCGAGGTGGGGCGAGGGGCGCCCGCCGGCGACCACCACAGTGGGGGTCTGCTGCAGGGGGATCGCCTGGCCTCGCGGCGCTCGCCGGCGTTCGCCTGAGGTTCGCCTGGGTGCGGTCATGGTCGCTGCTCCTTCGTCGGCACTAGGTGCTCGCTTCCCCGAGGCTCACGACCCCGACCGACTCCACGCTCGGCGCGCCCCCGAGCTCCGCGTAGGACACCACCCCTAGCCGTGGGAGGGTGTGCCGCAGGAGCCGCGAGACCTTGGCTCGGATCGACTCCTGGACGACCAACGCAGGATCGCGCCCGCCCAATCCGCCCACGCCCTCGGCGACCTCACGCACCTTGAGCGCGGTCGCCTCCACCAGGCCGTGGAGGAAGGGCCCTTCGGCGCCGATCCCCTCGGCCCGGAGCAGGGTCTCGAGCAGCCGCCGCTCGACCTTGGGCTCGAGGGTCAAGACCGGCAGCTTGCGCTCGACGTCGAGCAGCGGAGCGATCACCGCGCGGGAGATCCGCTGGCGCGCCGCGTTGACCAGGCTGTCGGTGTCCTTCGAGACCGCGGCTTGATCCGCGATCGCCTCGAGAATCGTCTGCAGCTGGCGGATCGACACACGCTCCTCCAGGAGCGCGGTGAGCACCCGCTGGACCTCGCCCAGGCTCAACAGCTGGGGGGTGACCTCGTTGACCACCGCGGGGGCGGTCTCCTTGAGCGCGTCGAGCAGCTCCTGCACGTCGTCCCGGGTCAAGACCTGCGCGGCGTCCCCGCGTAGGACCTCGCCCAGGTGGGTGATCAAGACCGTGGTTGGGTCGGCGAGGGTGAAGCCGCGCAGCTCGGCCGTCGCGCGGTCGTCGTCTTCGACCCAGGTCGCCGGGAGCCCAAAACTCGGCTCGCGGGTGTGGATCCCCTCCAGGTCCGAGCCGACCCCGGCGCCGATCGCGAGGTAGCGACCGGGCTCGAGGGTCCCGCTCGCGACCTCGTGGCCGCCGATCAGCAGGCGGTAGGCGTTGGCGTCGATCTCCAGGTTCTCGCGCACCCGCACCGGGGGGACCAACCAGCCCCAGTCGCCGGCGATCTGCTTGCGCAGCAGCGACACGCGCTCGATCACCGTGCCCCCGCGCTCGGTGTCGGCGAGCGGCACGAGGCCAAAGCCGAGCTCGAGGCACAGCCGGTCGAGGTGCAAGGCCTCGCGCAGGGTGTCCACCGCCGCGGCGTCGTCGACCAGCGCGGACTCGCTCGCGGGGTGCTCGGCGGGCGCCGCCTGACCCTGGCCCCAGCGGCTGTGCAGGGCGAAGGCGCCGGCCGCGATCACGAAGAACGGGAGCTTGGGCAAGCCCGGGGCCAGGGCGAGCACGAGCACCATGCCACCCACGGTGAGCAGCACGCCTGGTTGCCCGAGGAGTTGCGCTCCGAGGTCCTCGGAGAGCTGCGAGCGAGAGCTCGACTTGACCGTGATCACGGCCGCGGCGGTCGCGATCAAGAGCGCCGGGATCTGCGTGACCAGGCCGTCGCCGATCGTGAGGATCGAATACTTGTGCAGGGCCTCGCTGATCCCCATGCCCTGGGTCAAGCCCATGGCCAGGCCCCCCAGGACCTCGAGCACCACGATCAGCAGGCCCGCGATCGCGTCGCCGCGCACGAACTTGGAGGCGCCGTCCATGGCCCCGTGGAACTCGGCCTCCTCGCCCACCCGCGCGCGGCGGCGGCGGGCCTCGGGCTCGCCAATGTGCCCGGCGTTGAGGTCGGCGTCGATCGCCATTTGCTTGCCGGGCAGCGCGTCGAGGGTGAAGCGCGCGGCGACCTCGGAGACCCGGGTCGCCCCCTTGGTGATCACCACGAACTGCACGATCACGAGGATCAGGAAGATGACCACGCCCACGAACAGGTTGCCGCCGACCACGAAGTTGCCGAAGGCCGTGATCACCGAGCCGGCGTCGCCGTCGAGCAGGATCAGGCGAGCGGAGGCCACGTTTAGCGAGAGCCGAAACAGGGTCGCGAACAGGATCAACGAGGGGAAGGTCGAGATATCCAGGGGCTCACGGGCCTTGATCGTGGCGACGAGGATCAGGAGCGAGACCGAAATGTTCGTACCGATCAGGAGGTCGAGCAGCACCTGGGGCAAAGGCACCACGAGCACGGTCAAGATCGCGAGGAAGCCGACGGCGAGGATCGTGTCCCCGTCGGCGATCCCGGCGAGTCCCCCCGGCTTGGCGCCGCCCTCGAGCGCGATCCCGCTCACGCCTCACCTCGCGGGGGGGTGGGGGCGACGCCCTGCAGGCGGTAGACGAAGGCCAGGATCTCGGCCACGGCCTCGTAGAGGTCGAGGGGGATCGCGGCGCCGACCTTGACCGTGCGGTAGATCAGGCGCGTCAACGGGGGGTTGGCGAGCAGAACGACTCCCTCCTTGCGGGCGCGCTCACGGATCTGGGCCGCGAGGTGATCGACCCCCTTGGCCAGGAGCTGCGGCGCGGCCATGTGCGCGCGGTCGTAGCGCAAGGCGACGGCGTAGTGCGTGGGGTTGGTGATCACCACGTCGGCCTCGGCGACCTTCTCCAGCATGCCGGCGTTCCGGCGGGCCTCCCGCTGGAGCTGGCGCCGTCGCCCTTTGACGTAGGGGTCGCCGTCGTCTTCCTTGTGCTCGTCGCGGACCTCTTGCTTGGTCATGCGCAGCTGCTCGTGGTGGCGTTTGTGCGCGAGGAACAGGTCGGCGGCGCCCAAAGCGAGGAGCACGACCCCGGTGCCGAACAGGAGCGACTGGACCACCCCCCCCACCTGGGCCAGTCCGGGTCCGAGGCCGTCGTGGGGCGCTGAGCGCAGGGGCGACATGTGCAGCAGCATGACCGCCACGATCGCGGCGGCCGCGGCCAGCTTGAGCAGGGTCATGCCCAGGCGCGTCGCCCCCTCGGCGCTGAAGGCCTTCTTCAGGTTCTGCCGTGGGTCGAAGCGCTGGCCCTTGGGCGCGATCTTCCCCGGGGCCCACACCGGGCGGTGGTGGAGCACGTTCGCGAGCAACGCGGCCGCCGCGAGCGCGGCGAGGAGTGGGAGGGCCGCCGCGAACCCGGCGGCGCACACACCGGTGACGTAGGCGGCCACGCTCTCCGGGCTGCCCAACGAGCCTGGGGCCGCGGGAAGCGCGTGGGTGAAGCTGCGCTTCAGGCTGAGGGCCAGCCCTCCGAGGAGCGGTCCGGCGAGGGCCGAGAGCGCCGCCGCGAGGGCGATCACCTGGAGCCCCGAGGAGAGCTCGTTGCTCTGGGCGACGTCGCCCTGCTCCAGCGCCTTCTCGACCTTGCGCGCGGTCGGTTCCTCGGTCTTGTCGTCGCTCACCGGGCTCCCGCTAGCGCTGCAGCACGACGCCCGCCGCGGGTCCGCACACGAGGTCGAGGACCTCGGCTACCGAGCGGATCGTGAACGGGAGGAACACGAGCAGGCCGGTGACGACCGTCGCGGTGCGGATCGGGAACACGTCGGTGAACAGGTTCAGGCGCGGCACCGCGCGCGCGAGGACGGCGATCACCGAGGTCGCGAGCAGCGACGCGGCCACCACGGGCAGCGCGAGCTCGAAGGTCGCCTGGAACGCGCGCATGAACACCCCGGGGATCACCTGCAACGCCTCGGGGCGCCACACCGCGGCGCCCGCCTCGCCCGCAGGGACGAGCACGAAGCTGCGCCCGAGCAGGGCGATTCCTGCGTCCAGGCCGCCGAGGGAGAGGAAGCCGAGGATCCCAGTCATGCGGAGCATGGAGTTGATCGCGGTCGTCGGGGCCCCCTGCATGGGGTCGAGGGTGCCGGGCATGGCCAGGGCGGCTTCCTGGGAGAGGAACTCCCCGGCGACCTCCACCGGCAGGATCGCCAGCCGCAGCGCAAAGCCGAACACCAGCCCGAGCGCGACCTCGCCCAGCGACGCGAGCACCAGCCCCAGGCCGCTTGGTACGACCGGCGTGGGGCGCACGCAGGCCAGGGTGAACCCGATCCAGAGGAACAGCCCCGCGAGCACGAGGCGCGAGGTCCGACCCTGACCCAGCGGCGGGATCACGATCAGCGCCGCGGACACGCGCAGCAGGTGCAGCAACATGCTGCCCAAGGTCGGCCACAGCGCGGCGTCCACGCGTCACCTCGCCAGTGCCGCCGCGCCGGTGAAGAACTCGATCGCGAAGCGGCTCGCCACGTCGAGCAACCACGGCATGAGCGCGAAGAACACCAGCGCTACTGCGGCGATCTTGGGGACCAAGCCCAGGGTCTGCTCCTGCACCCCGGTCGCGGTCTGCAGCACGCTGACCGTGAGCCCTGTCACCAGCGCGGTGAGCAAGAAGGGTGCTGAGAGGGTGAGCGCGGTGAGCAGTGCGCTGCGAAACAGCTCGACGACCAGTTCGGGAGTCACGCGCGGCACCTACCCTGCCGTCGAGACGACGGAGCGAACGACGAGGGCCCAGCCGTCGACCAGGACGAACAGCAGGACCTTCATGGGGATCGCCACCGTGGCCGGCGGCAACATGATCATGTTGGTCGAGAGCAGAACGCTCGCGGCCACCAGGTCGATCACCAAGAACGGGATCAGGATCACTACGCCCATTTCGAACGCGGTGGTCAGCTCGCTGACGACGAAGGCGGGCAAGAGCACGCGCAGCGGGATCGTGTCGGGCGTGAGCTCCGGCTCGCCCTCCTTGGGCGCGAGCTCGGCCATGTCCACGAACCCGGCCAGAGTACGATCGCGTGTGTGCCGGAGGAGGAACGCGCGCGCGGGCACCGTCGCGCGCTCGAGGGCCTCGACGCTCGAGAGCTCCTCGTCCATGTAGGGGCGGGCCGCGCATTCGTAGACCTCGTCGAACACGGGGCCCATGGAGAGGAAGGTCAGGCTCAGGGCCAGCCCGACCACGACCTGGTTCGGCGGCATGGCCGGGGTCTGCAGGCCCACCCGCACGAAGCCGAGCACGATCACGATCCGCGTGAACGAGGTCGCGGTGACCAGGATCGCTGGGGCCAGCGAGAGCACCGTGAGGATCAGCGCGATCTTGACCGTGGTCGCGACCCCGTCTTTGCTCGCGTCGGGGCCGAGCTCGATCGTGAGCCGGGCCGTGTCTCCGCCAAGGGTCGCCGGAGCGTCGTCGTCGACGAGGCTCTGGATCGGGGGGACCCCGGGCAGCTCGCGCGGCAGCCCCTGGGCGCAGGCGTCGCTCGCGGCACCGAGCAGGGCGAGGCAGAGGATCCAGGGTCCGAGCCTCATACGGCGCTCGCCCAGCCCTCGGACTGGAACTGGCGAGCGGCCTCGAGCACCCGCGCGAAGGCGGGTTGGACGGACGCCTCGGTGGGGGTCACCAGCGTGGGCTCCAGGGTCGCCGGCAGCTCCGGGGGGGGGACTGGGGGGGGCGTCGGGTCCGCCACCGGCCCGAGGTCGCTGAGGAAGGTGATCCGGTCTTGGGTGCTCGCCAGCAGGATCGTACGCCCGGCGGCCTCGACGGCGAGCACGCTGCGTCGCGGGCCCAGGGAGAGGCTGTCCTTGAGGCGCAGCACCCGGTCGTCGGCGGCCGCCGCTCCTCCACCCAGCACGAAGCGCCGCATGATCAGGGCTGCAGCGAGGGAGACGAGGAGGGTCAGCCCCAGCACCAGGACGATCCGCCCGTAGGGCACGTCGAGGGCGGCGGCGGTGAAGGGTTCGGGGGGCATGGGCAGGGCAGTTTCTGCAGGCGGTGAGGATTTCTGCCCTCAACTAAACAAACCCCGATCCGAACCTTGGGGAGGACGCTCTGGAGCGCGGAAGGGGCATAAGGCCATGCAGGGGTTGCCGGCATCTGCTGCCGATCGCCGCCTGCAGCCATCTCGGGCTGAAGCGTTTCGCGACAGCCGTGATGCCTTCCTCTGCACACACCTAAGCCCTTGCGCGCCAGGTGAGAAGGGAGGACGAGGTGCACGAAGCTGAGCCCCTGCCGCTGCCGCTGCCCCTGCCCTTGCCGCCTCCCCAGGCGCGGCTCGACGACAACGAGCGGACCCGGCAGTTCCAGGTCGTGCTGCGCAAGGCGATCCGACGCAAGACCGCGCCTGAGCCCGAGCGGGTCTCGGAGGAAGACCCCGAGGGCGACGCGATCGGGCGCAGGATCGGCCTCGCGTTTGGGCCCTACCAGTCCGACCCGCTCATGATGCGGATCGCGGAGTACGCCGAGCGCTTCCTCGTCGAGCGCCAGCGCCGCAACGCCGTGGAGGGCGCGTGAAGCGCCCCGCCGCGGATCCAGCCGTCGCGATCGTGGAGAGCGTGCGCAATCTCCCGCCGCTCCCCCACGTGGCGCTGCGCATGAACGAAATGCTGACGAACGCGGAGACCAGCGCTCGCGACGTCGAGCGGCTGCTCTCGGGCGACCCCGCAATCGCCTCGAAGGTGCTGAACATCGCCAACTCCGCCTACTTCGGCGTGGCCCAAAGGATCGGGACCCTGACCCACGCGGTCATGGTCCTGGGCTTCAACACCGTGCGGAACGTCGTGTTCGCTTCGACCCTGCTGCGCTCGCTGGGTGCCTCCGACGCGCAGCCCCACGATCCGGTGCGCTTCTGGAAGCACTCCACCGCGTGCGGCGCCGCCTCGCGCCTGATCGCCGAGCGCCTGCACCTCCCCCACGTGGAGGAGTATTTCCTGATCGGGCTCCTGCACGACGTCGGGCGGGTCGTGATCCGCGGCTGGCGCAAGCAGGAGGCCGAGGAGATCGCGCAGCTCACCGCGGAGGGCTGGACCGACGTCCAGGCCGAGAGCGAGGTCTTGGGCACGACCCACGCGCAGATCGGCGCGGCGCTGCTCCAGCGCTGGCAGCTGCCGTCGCTGCACGTCGACGCGGTGCGGCATCACCACTCGCCGGAGCTCGCGCGCGAGAACCCGATCGCTGCGGCGATCGTGCACGTCGCCGACCTGCTGGTCGACGCCGTGCTCCTTGGCAGCGACGAAGACAGCGTGGTCCCGAGCCTCAGCCGAGAGGCGTGGGACCGGCTCGGGCTCCAGCCCGAAGACCTGCCCGAGCTCTTCCGCGGGATCTTCGATCTCACCGAGGGCGCGGCCTCCTTCTTCAACCTGGGGGCGGCGTGACGACGATCGAGCCTAGCGACCTCCTCGACCCCTACGCCCTGCTCGAGCTGCTCGAGTGCGCGCCCTGCGGCATGCTCGTCTTGAGCCTCGACGGGCGGATCGTGCTCCAGAACCGCACCGCGAGCCTGCTCCTGGGGTCCATGCCGAGCCTGCTCGAGGAGGCGGGCCCAGACCTCGAGGAGAGCCCGCTGGCCCTGCTCCTCGCCGACGTTGTGGCGGAGGTCAGCCAGATGGGCTTCGCGCTGCCTCGCCAGGCCGACCTCGAGCTCGGCAGCGGGGCGACCCTCCCGGTCGGCGTCTCCGGCTCTCTGCTCCGTCGTGACGAGCAGGGCCCCGACCACGTGGTGGTCGTGATCCAGGACATGACCCCCAACCGCGAGCTCGCGCGTCGGGACGAGCGCGAGCGCGATCGGCGCACGATCTTGACCCTCGCCTCCCACGAGATCCGCAACAGCATGTCGGGGGTGCTCGGCTACCTGGAGCTCATGCTCGACGGCGAGGAGAACCCCCGCCGGCGGCGCTATCTGGAGAAGGCGCTGCGCGAGGGGTCGCTGGTCATGACCCTCGTGCGCGACCTGCTCGACGCGTCGCGCCTGGAGGGCAAGTCGGTCGAGCTGAACCTCGCCGAGACCGACGTGGGGCAGCTCGTCGAGGACGTGGCCGACGTGCTGCGCCTGATCAAGCCCGACGCCTCGATTCGCCTGCGAATCCAGCCGGGGCTGCCCCTGGTCTACGCCGACGGCGGGCGCCTGGCGCGGGCGATCCGGAACCTGGTCGACAACGCGATCAAGTACTCTCCCCGAGGCGCGGACGTGCGGATCGACGTCCAGCGCCACGACACCGTGCTCGAGGTCTCGGTGAGCGACAAGGGCATGGGGATCGCTGCCGAAGACCAGCCCCGGGTGTTCGAGCAGTTCTATCGCAGCGAGGTCTCCCAGGCGGTGCGCCGACTGCCCGGGTCGGGAATCGGGCTCTCGGTGGTCAAGGCGATCGCCGAGGCGCACGGGGGCACGGTGCGCCTGTCCAGCCGGCTGGGCGACGGCTCGAGCTTCAGCCTGCGCGTTCCGATCGAGGGCCCGTCGAGCGCGCGCCGCACGACGCGCGTGAGCGCCAGGTTTCCGCGGCAGAGCAGCGAGCTGCGGCCCTAAGCATTCGCGGGATCGGCCCGAACCTGGAGGAGAAAGGACCCGCGCATGATTCCGGTGACGCGCCTCAACGGGAAGGAGCTCTTGCTCAACCCCGACCTGGTGCAGTGGGTCGAAGAGACCCCCGACACGATCGTGACCCTGGTCACGTCGGAGAAGCTCGTGGTGCGCGAGCCCATGGCCGAGCTCGCGCGGCTCGTGCTCGCCTACCGCGCTGCCGTCGGCGGCGCGGCCGCGGGGCTGCGCGCCTGGCGTGAAGGGGTCGGGAGCGCATGAAGCTAGACGTCGCGTCGTTGGTCGGGGTCGTGGTCGCGATCGCCTCGGTGCTCCTGGGGCAGGTGCTCGAGGGGGGCCACGTGAGCTCGATCGCGCAGCCGACGGCGGCGCTGATCGTGCTGGGCGGGACCTTCGGCGCCTGCGTCATGGCGTTCTCGGTCAAGGACGTGCTCGGCGCGGCCAAGGCGGCGAAGCTCGTCGTGTTCGAGCCGAGCCACGACCATGAGGCAGAGATCCAGCACCTGGTCGGGCTCGCCAAGAAAGCGCGCAAGGACGGCTTGATCGCGCTCGAGTCCGACGCCGAGGAGGCGGAGGATCCGTTCCTCAAGAAGGCGCTGTGGCTGGCCGTCGACGGGACCGACCCCAAGCAGGTCCAGACCACGCTCGAGACGATGATCGACGTGGAGGAGGAGCGCGCCGGGCGCGTGGCGAAGATCTACGAGTCGGCCGGCGGCTTCGCTCCGACGGTGGGGATCCTCGGCGCCGTGCTAGGTCTGATCCACGTCATGGAGAACCTCGACGACCCGAGTAAGCTCGGCGGCGGAATCGCGGTCGCCTTCGTGGCCACGGTCTACGGGGTGGCGAGCGCGAACCTGCTGTTCTTGCCCATGGCCAACAAGCTCAAGCTCCGGGCCAAGGCCGATGTGCACCACAAGGAGCTGCTCATGAACGGCGTGCTCTCGATCCAGACCGGCGACAACGTACGCCTGATCGAAGACAAGCTGCGCGCGGCCCTCGAGGGCGGCGGCGAGAAGCCCGAGGCGCCGGCAGCTCAGCCGACCCCGGCCGCGGCCGCGGCCTAGCCCCCGGTGGCCCGCAAGCACAAGCACGAGGAGCACGAGAACCACGAGCGCTGGCTCGTCTCCTACGCCGACTTCATTACGCTCCTGTTCGCGTTCTTCGTCGTGCTCTACTCGATCTCCCAGGTCGACCTCAAGAAGCTCTCCCAGGCGAAGAAGTCCTTCGGCAACTCCTTCCGCGGCTCCACCGAGCTCAGCGCCGAGGCGGACCCCGATCAGCAGGTCGACCCCGACTCCTGGCGCTACGCGCCGATCTTCCCCAACGTGGTCAACGAGGAGACCCGCGACGAGAAGGACTACCAGGACATGCGCGAGATCAAGCGCCGCCTGGGCGCGATCCTGGATGCCGACGGCCTCTCAGAGGGCGTCAAGCTCGGGGTCGAGAGCCGCGGGCTGGTCGTGCGGATCGAGGCCGAGGCGCTGTTCGCCCAGCGCAGCAGCAAGGTCGGCCCCCAGGGCAAGCGCCTCCTCGACCGGCTCGGCGCGGTGCTGCGCACCCTCCGCGGACCGGTCATGCTCAACGCCGACAGCGGCCCGAACGAGGCGAACCTCCTGGCCAGCTCCTTCGAGCGCAACGCCGGGCGGGCCGCGTCGGTGGGCCGCTACTTCGTCAAGCAGCACCGCCTCCCGGAGGACCTCCTGTTCTTCAGCGCCCAGGGCGAGCTCTCGCGCGGGAAGGCACGCGGCGCCAAGGGTCGCGAGGCCCTCGAGGTCGTGATCGTGCGCAAGGGCCTCGCGCAGAAAATGCTTCGCTGAGGACTGCTTCAGCGCGGAGTAGGTGCGGAGGCGGGGTCAACCCCGCCTCTGCACTTGGTTCCCCGAGCTCCACGTTCGGACCCGCGAGGGCGAATTTCCTTCGAACGCCTTTTTTTGGCTAATCGGGCTCAGGAGTGACCCGAGCATGGGTTTGGACGGAGGCGACAACCTCCCCTCAACACCAACAAGGAGAAACTCATGGCCCTCGTCGTCAACAGCAACGTTGCCTCGGTCAACGCCCAACGGAACCTCGCCAGCAGCCAAATGGGGCTGCAGAAGTCCTTCGAACGCTTGTCCTCCGGCCTGCGGATCGTGCGCGCCGGAGACGACGCGGCGGGCCTGGGAATCAGCGAGCGCATGCGCGCGCGCACCCGGAGCCTCGAGCAGGCCAACCGCAACACCCAGGACGGCATCTCGCTGGTGCAGACCGCGGAGGGCGCGCTCAACGAGACCTCGAACATGCTGATCCGCATGCGTGAGCTGGCGGTGCAGTCGGCCAACGGCACCAACTCGGCGTCCGACCAGGACAACATTCAGACCGAGTTCGCCGCGCTGCAGGCCGAGGTGACTCGCGTCGCCAACGTCACCGAGTTCAACGGCACCGCGCTCAACAACGCGGCCGCCACGATCTCGATCCAGGTCGGCGCTGGTACGACCGCGGGCACCGACACGATCGACATCGACACGGTCGACAGCACTGCGGCCGGCCTCGGAATCGACGCCCTCGACGTTGGCTCGGCCGGTGACCCCAACGCCGCGATCACCGCGCTCGACACCGCGATCGACACGGTCACTACCACCCGCGCGAGCTTCGGCGCGGCCCAGAACCGCCTCGAGTCGTCCATGCGCAACACCTCGGTGCAGGTCGAAAATCTGGTCGCCGCCGAGTCGCGGATCCGCGACGTCGACGTGGCCTCCGAGACCGCCAAGATGACCCGAAACCAGATCCTGCAGCAAGCGGGCGTCTCGATCCTGGCCCAGGCGAATCAGTCGCCCCAGGCCGCGCTCTCGCTCCTGCGCTAGGGGTTCGTCAGCTTCGTCTGAGTTCAGCTCGCCGCGGCGTCGCCGCGGCGAGCTGAATCGGTATCTCGGAGCTGCGGCTAAGGTTGCCGCGATTCGGGCCGAAGATCTTGGGAGAGGTGGGTTCGGTGCGAGAGGTCGGAGAGGGAGCCAGCGATCCCGTCGAGGGCCTGACCGCCGAGGCCCTGCGGGCGCGGCTCGGGGTGGAGACGCCGAGCGACTCCCACCTCGCCGCCTTGCTCAGCGACCTGGGCCTCGTGGGTCGCGAGCGGATCGCGCGCGCGCAGAAGGTGGCCGCGCGGCTCTCGACCGCGCGCTGGCTGGGCGACGTGCTCGTCGAGCTCGGCAACTGCGACGGCCCGACCTTGACGCGAGTCCTCGAGCAGGCCTGCCTTCCGCTGCCCCTCGGAGAATGGCTTCGTGGCCAAGGGCTGCTCGCGCCCGAACAGCTCGTCCGCGCCTACACCACCCTCGGCGACGGCGCTCGGCAGGTTCGCGCGCTGAGCGGGTGGCTGGGCGCGGAGGGCTTGCTCAGCGGCGAAGCGCTCTTCGCCGCCGAGGCGAAGCGCCGCAAGCTCCCGCTGCTCGAGGGAGCGCGGCAGGCGCGCCTCCTGGCCGAACACGCTCCCCCCGACGACGCAGACGCGGCGTGGCTCCCGCTGCGAGGAGCGCGCGGGCCGGTGCTCGCGATCTGCGACCTGCGCGAGCTCGAGCGCCTCGACGAGCACGCGCGACGCCTGGGCGAGCAGCCTCGCCTGGTCCTCGCGACGGAGTCCTGGATCGCGGCGCGACGCGAGGAGTTGCGCGCGACGCCCGAGCTGCGCAGCCGCCGCGCGAGCGCCCAGCAAGAGTCCGAGCGCTTGTTGCGGGGCGCGATCGCGGCGGGGGCCTCCGAGCTGATCCTGGACGCCGACCGCAGCGCGACCCGGGTATGGCTGCGCCTGGGACCTACGCTCGAGCGCCGAGCAGACCTCTGCCATGGCTTCACGTCCGCGTTCCTGGAGTGGATCCAGGGCCCCGCGGCTCACGCGCTGGGTCTCGAGCTGGCCGTGTCGAGCGCGCCCAGCGTGCACGGACCCTGCGTGCGGGTGGGGCTGCCGCCCGCGACCCTCGCGAGCTCCCTCGAGGACCTCGGCATGCTCTCCGCCAGCCGCGAGCCGTTCGAGGAAGGCGCGCTGCGGTCCCCCGGTGGGCTCGTCGTCTTCGCCTGCCCTCGCGGCGGCGACGCCGCCGACGTGCTCCACGTGGCGCTGCGAGACGCGAGCGCCTGGCACCCCCGTGCCTACTCCGCGGCCAGAGGCGCCGCGCCGCCGGGGGTGGTCGAACTCCCGCCGACGCGGGCGGCGCTGGAGGCCGCGGCAGCGCTTCAGCCCGACGTCCTCGCGCTCTCGCTGGACACGCCGGCCCTGGTGCGCGCGGCCGTCGGCGCGCTGAGCGGCGGGATCAAGGTCTTCGCCACGGTTCAGGCGGGCGGTTCCCTGGAGGCCTTGGCCGGGCTGCGGGCCCTCGGCGTCGACCCCCTGACCCTCGCCACGCACCTTCAGGCGGTGGTGAACCTGAGGCTCGTCCCCAAGCTCTGCTCGAGCTGCCGCGAGCTCGACACCGAGGCGGCAGGAGGGGCCTCCGTGGATCTGCGCCGGCTTCAAGTCCCCGTGGAGTATTTCCTCGACCGGGCCGTCTACCGAGCCCGCGGCTGCGACGCCTGCTCCGGCTTCGGCTACGCGGGCCGGCTCGGGCTGTTCGAGGTCGTGCTCGCGAGCGACGGCCTGCGCACCGCGCTCCTCGACGACCCCCCGCTGCACGCGCTGTGGGCGGCGGTGCACGAAGCGCGCCAGCTGCCGACCCTGCTCGAGGACGGACTGGAGCGTGTCGCCCGCGGCGAGACGAGCGTGGCGGCGCTGGCACGGGCTCTGCCCCACCCCGCGCCTTGGCACCGCGCCCGGGAGCGGCTGTACGAGAGCACCGCGATCGCGGCGGCGCCCGCGCCACCTCCCGAGGACGACACCTGCTGGACCCGTCAGTGGGCTGGGGCTGCGGCGAGGCCACTCCGCGAGACGTCGCCCGCGGCCTCCGGACGGGACGGGGCGCCGCCCCCCGCGGCTCCCCCAAGGCCCGCCTCGCGCCCCGGCCCGGCGCCGCCGCCCGAGGCGGAAAAAACCTCCTTACTCCCGGCCGAAACGGGTCGATCCTAAGGGCAAGGAGCCCACACCGCATGGACGCCGTAGAGACCCTGGTGCCCCTCATTACCAAGGCCCTCGCTGACTCGGAGCAGAGCCTCCCGGCCTTGCCCAAGGTGGTCACGGAGCTCATGCAAATGCTCGACGACCCCGACGTCGACCTGCGCGAGGTGACCCGGGTGGTGAAGCTCGACCCCGCGCTCTCGGCCAAGGTCGTGGGGGTCGCGAGTTCGGCCCTGTTCTCTCGCTCGCCGGTGACCGACATTGGGCGCGCGGTGAGCAGCCTGGGCACACGGAGCCTGCGCAGCATGGCGGTGACCCTCGCGGCGTCCCTGCTGGCCAAGGGGCGCCCCCACGTCAAGGAGCTGCGCGCGGCCTATTGGAAGCACTGCCTCGCCACCGGGATCGGCACTCGGCTGCTCGCGCGGCACCTGGGCGAGCGAGACGTCGAGCAGCTCTTCTTGGCAGGTTTGCTATTCAACGTCGGCAAGCTCGCGGTGCTGCACCTGGTCAATCGCGAAGACCTCGAGCGCGAGGTGATCGAGGGGGCCGTCGGGCGCATGCACGCCGAGGCCGCGGCGTTCCTGTTCCACCGCTGGAGCCTGCCGAAGCTCTGCGTCCGCGCCGTGCGCGCCCACCGCTGGGGCCTCGAGGGGATCGAGGAGGGCTACGAGCGACAGGTTGGGCTGATCGTGTTGGCCAGCGAGGCTGCCCGCGCCTTCGGCCTCGGGCCCCCCCACGACCCTCCGCTGGACGTCGCCCAGCACCCCGCGGCGGCGCTGATCGGCGCCAGCGAGGTGCACCTCGCCGACCTCGAGCTCGAGCTCGAAGACCTCGTCCGAGACCTCGAGGCCTACCTCGGCTGAGCCTCGGGCAGCGCGACGGATTCCGGAACGGATTGCCGGGTCCGGAACCTAGCTGCCGGCGCGCGAATTCGCCCGGGCCCGTAAGCGACGCTCGTCCCTGGGGGTTGGTCGCGCGCGGCGCTCGGCCCGGCGGATGCTACCTGGCTCTGCATGAACGGCCTCTACACCGCAGCCTCGGCCCTCGACTCCTTCCGCGTCCGCCAGGAGGCGATCGCGCACAACCTGGCCAACACCCAGACCGTGGGTTTCAAGCGCGTCTCAGTGCGCACGCAGAGCTTCGCTCAGACCCTCGACGGCGCCATGAGCGGCCAGGTCGAGGCCAAGGCGGAGGTCGACTTCACCCAGGGTGACCTCGTGCACACCGGTGAGCCCCTCGACCTGGGCCTCGACGGCGAAGGCTTCTTCGCGGTCGACACCCCCAATGGGGTGCGCTACACCCGTGCCGGGGCCCTGCGTCGCGACCCGCAAGGGCGGCTCGTGACCGCGAGCGGCGAGCCCCTGCAGAGCGCGGGGGGCGGCCCGCTCAAGCTCGGCGACGCGCCGCTGAGCGAGATCAAGGTCCTCGCCGACGGCCGGGTCCTGACCCCGGGCGGAGCGGAGGGCGAGAGCCCGCGGCTCAAGGTCGTGCTCCTCGAGGGCCCGGGAGCGCTGCAGCCCGACGGCGCAAGCCTCTACAAGGCAGGGCCCGAGCAGATCGAGGTCGCCAGCGAGGCGCTCGTGCAGCAGGGCTACCGGGAGCGCTCCAACGCGGAGCCGGTCCAGGAGCTGCTGAGCATGATCGAGGTCCACCGCATGTTCGAGTCCGCAACCCAGTCGATCCAGGCCGCGACCCGCGCCCTGGAACGCACCAGCTCCGAGGTCCTGTGACCCGGGCCACGCTCGAGGAGGGCAAATGAAGGCTCTGCACACCGCCGGCACCGGCATGAAGGTGCAGCAGCTGCAGGTCGACACGATCGCGAACAACCTGGCCAACGCGAACACGGCCGGGTTCAAGCGCACGCAGATCGACTTCCAGGACCTGCTCTACGTCAACCTCCAACGCCCGGGGCTAGAGACGAGCAGCGGGGTGGTCAGCCCCACTGGGCTCCAGGTCGGCTCGGGCGCTCGCGCGGCCTCGACCACCAAGGTCTTCTCCCAAGGGGTGATCTCCGAGACCCACCGCGACCTGGACATAGCGATTCAAGGCGACGGCTTCTACCAGGTCGCGCTGCCCGACGGCTCGACCGCCTACACCCGCGACGGCTCGTTTCGGCTCAACGCCCAGGGCGCGCTGGTCACCACCGACGGCCTGCCCCTGGTCGACGGGATCACGATCCCAGCCGACGCGACCTCGATCCAGGTCGGCAAGGACGGCACGATCAGCGTGATCTCCGCCGGCGCCCCGGAGACCACGACGCAGGTCGGGCAGCTCAACCTCGCGCGCTTCGCCAACCCCGCGGGGCTCTCGAGCGAGGGCGGGAACCTGTTTCGCGAGACGCCCGCGAGCGGCACGCCGACCGCCGGGGTCCCTGGTCAGGACGGGCGCGGGCAGCTCATGCAGAGCTTCCTCGAGCGCAGCAACGTCGAGGTCGTGACCGAGCTGGTCAACCTGATCATTGCGCAGCGCGCCTACGAAGTGAACTCCCGCGCGATCAAGACCGGCGACGAAATGCTCGGGATCGCCAACAGCATGACGCGTTAGGCGAGGAGACATGCGAAGTGCGCTGCTCATGATGTTCCTGACCACGGCCCACCTCTGGGCGGGGCCCGCCTCGCTCGAGCTCGCCCCCACCGCGCAGGTGCGCGGAAACGTCGTCCGCCTGGCCGACGTGGCCGAAGTGGCCTCGGGTGCCGACCCGCGGCTGCTGAGGGTCGAACTCGCCCGCGCGCCCGAACCTGGCCACACCCTGCGCCTGACCCGGGCCCGGATCCGCGGGACCCTCGCCGCCTACGGCTACGACGCCTCGTCCGTGCGCGTGCGCGGGGCCCGGGTGGCCGTGGTCGCGCCGGAGGTCACCCGCCTCGACCCCGCCGCGCTGCGCTCGCTCGCCACCCGCTTCGTGCACGAGGAGCTCGCCCAGCGCTACGGCCTGGCGGTCCCGGTCGAGGTCTCCGCGCCCGAGGACCCCTGGGTCGTGCCGATCGGACGCGAGCGCTCTGCGCTCCACGTGCGCTGGCTCGTGCAGCCCGGCTCGACCCCGCCGCGCGAGGCCTACGTCGAGGTCGTGGTGACCCTCGACGGGGAGGAGCGCGCGCTGCGCACGCTCCGGGCCCAGATCGAGCTCCCGGCGCCGCCCGCGCCTCCGCCCGGGGTCGAGGCCCCCGCGACGGGCGGCCCCGCCGCCTCAGGGCCGGCCGTGGTCGCCGGGCAGCGGGTCCGCACCCGCGTCCAGGTCGGCGCGCTCACTGTCTACAGCGAGGGCGTGGCCGTCGAGGACGCGCCCCTCGACGGCCGCGTAGCCGTTCAGGTGGCCAGCGGTCCGCTGCGCGAGGGGCGGGTCGTGGCCCCCGGCCTGGTCGAGATCACGGGCGCGGGGACGAGCCAGTGAGCCGCGCCCGCCGCCTGCTCCCCGCGCTCTTGCTCCTGGCGCTCGGGGGCTGCGCCGCGCCGCCCGGACCGCCGCCGGCGCGCTACGGCTCCGAGTTCCCCCCGCCCCGGCGACCGCGGCCGCCTTCGCCCTCGCTCTGGCCCAGCGACCCGGGCGCGGAGCGAAACGCCTACCTGATCGCCGACCCGATCGCGCGCACCCGCGGCGACGTGGTCACGATCCTGATCCGCGAGAACCAAACCGCGAGCCACCGAGAGGACACCCGGCTCGAGCAGAAGACCGGCGCCAAGCTCCAGCTCGAGTCGCTCTCGGGTTTCCCCACCGCCTTCCGCCAGGGGCTCCCCGGCGGCGAGGTCTCGAGCGGGAGGACCTTCGACGCCGAGAGCGAGTACGACAAGCAGGGCCGCCTCGAGGCCCGCGTGACCTGCATGATCGTGGACGTCTATCCCAACGGAAACCTCGTGGTCGAGGGCGGACGCGAGATCCGGATCGACGACGAGCTGAAGGTCCTCCGCGTGAGCGGGATCGTGCGCCCGCTCGACATCCTCCCGGGCAACACGGTGCTCTCCGAGAACCTGGCCGAGGCCCGGGTCAGCTACGAAGGCACAGGCCCCCTGACTCGCAACGGCCAGCGCGGCGCGGTCGGGAAGGTCGTCGACTACCTGTGGCACAACCTATGGCCGTTCTAGCCCCCCGGGAGGACTCCATGCTCCGCCGTCCCGCTCCCCTGGCGCTCTGGGCCCCGCTGGCCCTGCTCGCGCTCGCCGCGTCCCCGGCGCGTCCCGCCAACGTGAAGGACATCGCCGAGATCGTCGGCGTGCGCGAGAACCAGCTCATGGGCGTGGGGCTGGTGGTCGGGCTCAACGGCTCGGGCGACTCGTCGCCCTTCCTCGCCCAGGCGCTCTCGAACGCGCTCAAGCGCCTCGGCATGAACATTGGCGCCGATCAGGCGCGCGCCAAGAACGCGGCCCTGGTCTACGTGACCGCGACCCTCCCGCCCTTCGCGCAGCCGGGCTCGAAGATCGACATCACCGTCAGCTCGGTGGGCGACGCCCGCAGCCTGCTCGGCGGGACCCTGCTCCAGACGCCGCTCACCGGCCCCGACGGCAAGGTCTACGCCGTGGGCCAGGGGCCGCTCATGGTCGGGGGGTTCAACTTCGGCGGCGACGCGGCCGGCGCCCAGCGCAACCACCCCACCGTGGGGCGGGTCCCAGGCGGGGCCATGGTCGAGCGCCTGGTGCCCATGGCCATGCTCGGGGAGCGCGACGACCTCACGATCCACCTGCGGGAGCGGAGCTTCCTCACCGCCGAGCGCCTGGCGCTGAAGATCTCCGAGGTGCTGCCCCTCTCTGCGCGGGCGATCGACGGCGCCACGGTCAAGGTGCTCGTGCCCCAGGACGTGATTCGCAGCGGCAAGCTCGTGGGCCTGATCGCGAAGATCGGGGAGCTCGAGATCGAGCCCGACGTGACCGCGAGGGTCGTGATCAACGAGCGCACGGGTACGATCGTGGCCGGCGAGCGCGTGCGGATCGCTCGAGTCGCGATCTCCCATGGGAACCTCACGATCACGGTCGCCGAGAGCCCGGAGGTCTCGCAGCCAGAGCCCTTCTCCCAGGGGCAGACGGCCGAGGTCCCCCGCACCGACGTGACCGTGGGCGAGGAGAAGAGCGTCATGCGCGTGATCGACCCCACGGTCACCGTGAGCGACCTCGCCCAGGCCCTCAACGCCCTGGGCGTCTCGCCCCGCGACCTGGTCTCGATCTTCCAGGCGCTCAAGGCGGCCGGCGCGCTGCAGGCCGAGCTGGTGGTCCTGTGAGCTCGCCCCTCGACGTCGGCGCGCTCACCGGGCTCCGGCCTCCGTCCCCAGACCCTGCCGTCGCGGCCCGCCACCGGGACGCCGCCGTGGCCGCGGAGAAGTTCGAGGGGCTCATGCTGACCAACCTGCTGAAGTCGGCCTTCGGCGAGTCGAGCGAGAGCATGTTCGGCAGCGGGCCCGGGGCCCATATCTACCGGGGGTTCATGGAGACCTACCTCGCCGACCACCTCGCCCGCGCGGGGGGGCTCGGCCTGCAGGACACCCTCACCCGCGCCCTCGGCGGAGAGCTCGAGGCCCTCGGCCCGTCCGCGCCCTCGAGGCCCCCCGCGTCGGATCTTGGGGGTGAAGCGTGAGCCCGCTCGCCGAGATCACGTCAGCCGTCTCCGCCCTGCGCGCAGGCCTCGAGGATCAGCGCCAGGCGCTGCTGCGGGGCGACGCCGCGCGCCTCGAGGCCGCGCGCGCGGCCCTCGAGCTCGCCCTCCGCGAA